>NZ_BSNL01000023.1 GCF_030159975.1 Sulfitobacter pacificus | reverse complement strand
TCGCTCATCATCACCCATCCCATGTCCACTCATCCTCACATCGTTTTGCGAGGAGAGTGACACTTCTGCTTTGCTCGAGAGTGACGTTATCGCTTTGCGCGTACAATATAAAAGCGCATAATGAAGTTTATGTTAAATTATCTAAGTCTTATTTCCAAGGGAACTAATAACAAAGTGAAACTATGAACAGCGTTTTGAACGGGAACACTTCCGCCAAAGAACAATCAACGAACTGCGACACACGTGTTCGAAACCTGACCGCTGCGTGCGCGGCCGTAACCACCTTAGTTGCTCTTCATCCCGACCTGCTACCGAGACGAAATTAGTGGACTGCCGCGAACATGATCCGTTCTTCCGTTGCCTCCTCGGGTGAAAACTCCTCTACGATGCGACCTGCTCGCGAGACCAGAATGCGATCGGAGATGTTCATGATCTCGGGCAAATAAGAGGAGATCACGACAACAGCGATGCCTTGATCCGCAAGCTCGTTGATAAGTTGGTGAATTTCGGCGATGGCGCCGACGTCAACACCACGCGTCGGCTCGTCAAAGATAACGATCTTGGGTTTTTGGACGAGCGCACGCGCAATCACCACTTTCTGCTGGTTCCCCCCTGACAGCTCGATCACTCGAGCGTTAGAGTTGATCGCCTTGATGTTTAGCTTCTTGCTCCACTCGGCCGCCATTTCCTTCACCTCCGAGAAGCTGACGAAAAAGCTAGAGCTGACATTTGCGGCTTGCGCGGCACGATGGATATTGTCCGCAATCGACATGTTCTCGAAAAATCCTTCGATTTTCCGATCTTCCGTCACGTAGACGATCCCGTCTTTGACCGCACGCCGAGGTGTTCGGTAGCGCACCGGCTTGTTGTTTAGTCGCACCTCGCCACCATGAAAGAAATCCCGTTTTAGGACACCCGAGATAACTTTGGCGGCCTCCGTTCTGCCGGAGCCGATGAGACCAAAAATGCCAGTGATTTGACCATTGTAGACGGAGAAGGAGTTGTTCTTAACCACCTTTGACATCGACAAGTTCTGAACCGAAAGAACCTTTTTTCCTGGTCGCCGTACGATGTCTTCCCCATGGGAATGGTAGAGCTCCTCCGAGAGCGTGCGGCCCACCATTGCCTGAACAATCGAATTGCGATCAAATTCGCCTGTCGGTCCGGTCGCTACCAGTTCCCCATCGCGCAGGACCGAAATGCTGTCGGCAATAGCCAGCGCCTCTTCCAGGGCGTGGCTGATAAAAATCACCGCGACGCCACGGCGTGTTAGTTGCTTCACCAGATTGAAGAAGTGCCGTTTTTCTTCAGGCGTGAGAGTGGCCGTGGGTTCGTCGAAGATGATAACCCGTGCCTGCTGACGCACAGCCCGAGCGATTTCCACCATCTGTTTCTTCGCAGCGCCCAAGGTGGCGACATCCGCCCAAGGGTCCACATCAAAGTTGAGGGACTGCATGAATTGCTGGGCCGCGATGTAGATCCCGCGAAGACGGTTGAATAGCTTTTCTTCGCCTAGATAAAGGTTCTGGGCAACGGTCATCGAGGGCACCAGGCTTGTTTCCTGAAACACCATCGCAATGCCATTTTCCAACGCTTCGCCTGGCGTTGAAAAAGACACAGACTGCCCGTTTAGCAGCATTTCTCCCGAGGTAAGCTCTGTTACTCCAGCCATAATCTTGGTGAGGGTCGACTTGCCGGCGCCGTTTTCTCCGAGCAGGGCGTGGACCTCGCCGGGGGCAAGCCTAAAATCGACATTCTTGATGGCCGGAACTCCGCGATATTCCTTGGTTGCGGATCGCATTTCTACCAGGGGTTGTCCGTCAATCATTTCTACACTCATGTTATTGCCCTCACGATGGCGTCTCCGCCCTTGGAAGCGATCACGAGCCCCTCATCTGTGGGCAGACAGCTCGTTACTCCGTGCCGGCGCCCATCGGCGCGGGAATGTAGGCTTTCCCAAGGCGTTCCCTCACCATCGAGGCGGACCACGAGCCCAATGGAGCGGGACGGTGCCCAGGGTTTCAGTTCGCCCAACTGCTTCAGCCCGCCCCCTTGCATCGGCTCAAGGTAGGAATTCGGGTAGTGAAGCGAAGGTGCGAGCCAGTATTCAGGATCAATCTCCGCGATCATTCGTTTACGGTACTCATTCTCTCGCAGGACGAATTCGATCAGCTGTGTACGTGGTGCAAAAACGCACATCCAGATGTCGTTTCCGGCCCCCGGTACAAGGCGTGAAGGATAGCCCGGAAGCTCATCGAGGACCGGAGTGATCTTGCCATCTTCGGCAATGCTAAGAACGCGATGCTTCCAGCTTTCCGAAACCAGAATTCCACCGTCCGGTTTCAGTGCGACCCCGCTTGGAAAAGCAAGATTCTGCGCTATGCAGATCGCTTCCTCGGTCCGGAGATCAATTTTCATGACGGAGCCGGTGGCGCCAAAGGTCATCAGATCCCGCTTCCACTCCCCCATGGCATGCTGCCTGCTAGCGAGGCAAATCAACAGGGTATCGGCATCGACAAAGACTGCGGCGCTCGGCGCCACGATCGGCGTCTGGCCTAGGGCCGAAAGTCTTTTGCCATCATGGGGTCCGCCCCTAATCTCGATGCGGCCGGCACCTAACCCGATCGCCAACGCACCGGATGGATGACTGGTGAGAAACTCGATGGTGCTGTCGGTAGCATCCAATTCCTCGACCTGGCCGTCTGCTGTCAGACAGCGCAGTGAGCTACCGCTGGAGAACAGGACTTTACCGTCATGGAGGACGAGGTTGTCCGGAGCTTCGGTTGAAACCAGAAGCTCGGCTTCCTCGATACGGTTGTTCGGTCGCAGAGCGCCATCCATAGGCGGTAGCGTGATCGCCGCATCCCCGCTGCCGCGGAGCCGATCGATGTAGCGGGTGAACACGTTACCCATCCTTCTTGTCTCCCCAATAATGTTTGATGCCGGTCCAGTTGGGATCCGCACCGGGGATGTCGTACACACCAATCCGGTCGTTGAACAAACCGCCAAGATAGAGCTTGCCCTTGTGTTCGCGGATCGAAGTCAGAGAGGGATGTTTCGCCCCTTCGCGGTCCCAGAGCACTTCGAGGATGTTGCCGTCGATGTCGAACTTGATTAGGCAACCGAAGTTCATGTTTGGATACATCCATTCGTCGGCGGCGACCCGATAGACCATGCGCTTGCGGTATTGCGGCATTTGCAGCGCCAGATCGAAGGTCGGCGATCTCATCCCGACCAGACCGCACCAGAAATGCCCATCTGACGCCCGGTTGATGTTGTCCGGATAGCCCGGCAGATCGGGAATCACCTTCTCCCATTGGCCTTTTTTCGGGCCGTCGTACCAATAGCGCGAGATACTGCAATCCCAGGTCTGTGCGAACAGGAAGGACTCGCCGTCATCGGTCATGCAGATGCCGTTCGGGAACTTCAGGTTCGACAGCAAGGTGCGCGATGATCCGTCCCGGGGATCGTAGCAGATCAGCCGACCGTTCCCGCGCGCTTCAATCGCGTCGAGCATCCATTCGCTGGTATTGTAGCGGATCGTCGCCTCGGAAAAGAAAATTCGACCGTCCGGTGCGATGTCGAGATCATCGGCAAGCCGCATGCGCGAATCGTCGATGACGGAAAGCAGCGAGCGGTTGGTTTCGTCCGAGAGTTTCACCACTTCGCGCTCGCGGGTGATCTTGTAAAGCCCCATCCCGCCGACGCAGACGACTAGTTCGTGGTCGCGGTTGAACGCCATGCCGAGCGGGTGCCCGCCGATATGGGCGTAGACCTCGTGGCGGGTGTAGTCGGGCGCGAAGAACCGTACCACGTCGCCATGGCGGCTACCGCAATAGAGATTGTCGTCCTCGTCAAGGATGACATCCTCCGGCCCGTCCAGTTCGCCTTTGCCGATGACGTCGGCATCGCCAAGCTTGTTGTTGACCTCATAGACTGAGCCCGAGCCTTCCCGGGTTTCCGGGTTGGGAGGTAAGGCCAGGTAGGTCGGTGATACATAGGCTTTGTTCAGAACCTTCAGGCGGTTCTTCATCCATTTCACGTCAATGGCGACGGCCACAAGCATGATGGTGCCCAGCACAAGTTCACTTGCGCCGGTGCGCAGGCCCATGCGGATCAGCGCGTTAGAGACGAGCACGACGATCATCGTCCCGATCACCGCCTTGGCCACAGACCCACGCCCGCCGCCGAGGCTGTTTCCGCCCAGAACCGCAGCAGTCAGGATAATGATCTCTAGACCCACGCCAACGGTGCCGCTGGTGCTGCCGAGTCGAGAGGCATAGAACAGTGAACCTGCTGCCGTGAATACCCCGCTAAAAATGTAAGTCTGCGCAACGATCCGCTTGACCGGCAAACCGATGTTGTAGGCGGAGCGCCGAGAGCCACCAACGGCGCTCAGATGCCAGCCGAACCGAAGCCGAGTCATCAGAATATGCGTGGCCACCGCCGCGACGGCTGCGACCACCAAGCTGAATGGCACGTTAAGGATATTGGCAGCGCCGAGAAAGTCCCAAGCAGGCACCGGCGTAGCGGAGTAGGCCGCCGCGAGGCTGTACTTGAGCGACAAGAGTTCAACAATTGCGCGTACGAGGATGAGAGTCACGAGCGTGGTCAAAAAGGCCCGAAGCCGCAGATACCCCACCAAGAACCCGTTCACCGCACCGACCAAGCCGCCGAGCAGCAGAATTGCAGGGATGACGACAACCAGCGGTAGGCCAAGCGCATTGACCAAGTATAACGCGCCGAAATTGCACAGAGCGAAGTTCGATCCCACACTCAGGTCGATACCGCCTGCCTTGAGTACCAGTGTCATTCCAATAGCGATGAACAGGTATTCGCCGAGGACACGCGCCAAGATCGCCAGGCTGCCTGGAGACAGAATGCCCGGCAGAATGACCGAGAAGATGGCTACGGCGATGCCCAAAAAAATGATGGGGATAGCGTTATCAATCCAGTTCTTCGACAGGATTTCCCCGACAACGTGATCCGGAATCAGGCGGTACCGCCAACGCGTTATTGTCTCACTGGCGCTCATGCGGTGCTCCAAGTTCTCTGCGGCATACGATCGTCAGCCGGTTGCGGAATGATGGTTACGTGGGGTGACCTGCTTGATTGACTCAGCTGGTATGCAGGACCCCGACAACCGAGTGTGTTTCGCATTTCCAAGATCTTTGGGGGACAAGCCCCAGACATAGCAGCGAAATCCGGTGATCGATGCCGGACGAGGAGCCGGACTGCGTGGCGGAACGATACCGCTAGCCCAGCCATTCTGGCGTATTCGGGTCCCGACAGCCCCGGCGGTGTAGGTTGCCGGTACGGATTGAAAGTGCCAAAGATGTTCATCTGCTCCTCCTCAGAATGCGGGTTCGGGCCGGCAACGGTTGCCGGCCCGGGCTGGATTAACCACCCTGTCGGATCTGTTCGACGGTCCAGCAGGAGGTATCGGAAACGGTTTCCGGGGTCAGAAGCTGGTTGTCGGTATACAGCCCGAAAGGTTGCGAACCAGGTTCGGGATTGACCTGGAGAAGCATTTCGACAGCGGAGGCGAGTTGTCTCGCCTGATCGCGGGTATCGACCTTTGTGTAGGAGGCGAACATGCCATTGCGGATGTTTTCACAACCGGATGTCTGATGGCCGCCACCTTCGGTAATCACTATCACTTGGTCTTCCATGCCAGCTTCACGAATAGCTGCCGCGGCGCCAATATCCTGATTGTCCCAAAGGCCGACAAAGGCGCATAGATCCTGGTGCTGCCTCAGAAGTGTGGATGCGATGGAATGCGCTTTCGTGGCATCCCAATCAGCGGCTTGGTTGGCGACGATGGTGATTTCGGGGTAGTCCGCCAAGGTGTCTTCGATGCCCGCGACGCCAAGTAGACTCGGCGGGCTGGTCACGGGTCCCTGAAGAATCGCTACCTTGCCCGAGGTTCCCTCGCCGCATAGGCGAACTGCCTCCATAGCCTCGGCCGCGCCAACTGCATACCAGTCGCCGCCGATGAATGCATCGGAATTGACCGGTGTCTTAAGGTTCATCTGGATCACGTTGATCCCGGCCTGCATCGCGCGCTGGACGAGTTTGGTGTATGCATGCATGTCATTGTTCTGGAAGATGAGGATGTCGGGCTCTTCCGCGATGAACTGCTCAAGAGCTTGCGCGCCAGCGTCGATACTCCAGTTAGGGTCGCGGACCTGAAAGTCGTATCCCAGACGCTCGGCGCTATGTTCCAGCGCCGCGATCCAGCCTTGGGTCAGGTCGTACATTCCGATCGGAACGAAGGCGACGACCTTGTCCTCAAATGACGACGTGTATAGATCATAGAGCCCGTCATCCGGCCGCTCGGCGAGCGCGGGGCTCAGCAGACCCATTGTACCGGCTACGAAAGCCGCAATTCCGAGAATGGATTTCTTGTTTCCGAGTTTCATGGTTTTTCCTCCCTTTGGTTCCGGAACACTTCTCTTGGTTTGTCAGATGTCACCCTGCTGGGATGTCTGTTCGTCTCGCGGGTTCAGCATTGAATCGACGATGATCGCCGCGAGCAGGATGACCGCCTTTAAGATGCTTTGAACGGAGTAGCTGATGTTCATGATCGTCATCCCGTTCAGCAGTAGACCGATCAGGATCGTGCCGGAAAGAACGTTGCGGATGCTGCCTTTGCCACCGGAAAGACCAATGCCGCCGATGACCACCACAAGGATGATATCGTAGATCATGGTGGAGTTGGCCAGCTTGGTGTTTACCGTCGACACGGTCGTGGTCATGATCAATCCGGCAAAAAAGGCAATTGCCGCGGAGACCGTGTACATCAACAGGGTCATCGGCCGGTTGGCGACGCCGTTGTTTCGCGCTGCAGTGTAGTTGTCGCCGATAGCATAGACAAATGCGCCGTAGCGGGTAAAGCGGAGCGCCACATAGGCGATGCTGGCAAGAACCAGGAAAAGGATCACCGGCATTGGAACGACCCCCGCGAGCCGGCCCGACCCGAGCGTCCCCAAGAGTCCCAAGTCTACGGTAATGAAGAGCGTGTCGGATTCCACAAGTGCAAAGCGGCCAAGCCCGGAAATGACTGTCGCCATGGCCAGCGTCGCGAAGATTGCCGGAATCTCCACATAGGAAACCAGAAACCCGTTGAACGCACCGATGGCCAACGCCAGTAGCAGTCCGAGCGCCAGCGCCGGCAGGATCGGCATTCCGTCGAGATACATCGAGAAGCTCCAGCCAACGGAATATACCATGACGGCGACCATCGTCAGGTCGATGCCGCGCCCGATGATCACCACGGACATGCCTATTGCGAGAATGCCGAGTATCGAAACGTTTTGAAGGAGAGACAGGAGGTTCGAAATCTGAAGAAAACTGTCAAGTGTAATTGAAAACAAGATAAACAGGATGGCTGAAATTATCAGAACCATCTGTTCCTGATTCAATGATCCACCTTTTAAAACCTGCTGCATCAAGTATTCCTCCCTTGGCGGCGGTGCCATTGTATTGCTCGAAATGGGTTTTGGTTCACGTGGCAGTCGGCCTAAGTCCCAATTCTTCCATTGTCGCGATGTAAGCCCCGACGCCCGATTTCAGATCGTATTTCGGAGTGAATTCGAGATCAGTTCGGGCGCGTGAATTGTCCAGGATGCCCGCATAACGGACGCCCGTATTGAAAAAATCCAGACCAGGCCCGATCGTGAAATCTACACCCGGAACATGGGTGCGTGTTGCCTCTGCGAATTCCTCCAAAGTGACCCCGGTGCCGGAGGAAATATTGTACTCTGTATATCCGGGCTTTTCGTGCTCTAGTGCTGCAACGCAGGAGCGTCCGACATCGCCGACATAGATAATATCGTCGCGCTCGTCGCCGCCCTGCGGTATTTCCAGCGGGACGCCGAGCATCCCGTTCTCGATGATCCTTGAAAGGATGCCCATCGGCCCATGCCGCACGAGTTTGCCTGGGCCGTAGATGGTGGCGAAGCGCAGGGCCACAAACTCGAGCCCAAGCTCGACAAAGTTGCGGCCCATCATCTCACCCGCGAGTTTGGTGACATCGTAGACACTGTGCGCCTCAAGCGGATGCGCCTCGGTTACCGGTTTATAGGTCGGGTAGGCGTGCTCACCCAAGATATTGCCATAAACCGCTCTCGAACTGGTGTAGACGAAACGCTTAGCCCCTGATTTGTGGGCCGCATCCATAAGCTGGACAGCGCCGAGACCGTTGACCGTGAAGCCTTTGAGGGGGTCTTCCTGCAGTCCCGAGATAAGCGCAGCCATATGGATGACTCCATCCACTTTGTGGCGGGTCATCAGTTCGGTCATCGCCTCGCGGTCCATGATGTCGATGTTATACAGCTCCACCTCGCCCGCGACCGAGCCGAGCAGCGACATGTCTTTCTGACGGTCAACTATGACGACAGAGTGGCCCCGGCCGACAAGCTCCCTTGTCACAAATGCACCGTTTACTCCCAGTCCCCCGGTCACCAGTACTTTCATTTGGTGTCTCCTCAGCACCGTGTTCGATATTCATGTTGCCTGCGCTGCAACCCGGCCGATCGGCTGTCGGCACGCTGGATATGCTTGCAAGTCATGCTGTTTGCGTCGAAATCCGGAGCCGTTGTGTTCAGTGTGCGTTTGAACACGATTTCTTCCCGGCCCAGTTGCCCCCATGTATATCCCAAATCACATGAATTGGGATTCTGACGTGGTAGCCTTGCACCATGGCCGGTCCGATTTTGAGAAACTCGGCCAGCCAAGAATCGAGGCTAGCGTCATGCGGTCAGACGGTGCGCCCAGGTCTGCATACCGCGAGCTTTTTTGAGGGTATCCTCGACCATATCCATTTTTCTCCTCCCTTGCTTTCGCGCTTTTCGCGCTACTTGATTATCGTTACTAAAAAATTTCCAACCGTAGGCACTATTAGTCAACGCATTCAGTTGGGCAGACACTTGCTTTTCACATATGTGAAATTCTTGAACTCCGTGTCGTCGCTTGCGATCAAGTCTCCACTGTCCCGGTACGTCTACCTCTGCATCGCGGTCAAAACCGTCTCTAGTAGCGCCCGGAAATTACATAGATGTCTAATATTAAGATCGCGCGCATCCATAAGCACATCCCTATTGATTTCACTGCACCTGAATAGGTGTTTTACAGTTGGATGCATTTTCCGATTCTGGGTCGTGCTCCCCCGGTGAAGAACGTGTCTGTCTTGTTCAACACCCGCCGTCCGCACTACGGAGCAAGTGGGACGTATTCCCGCGTGCCGCGCTGCTCGACATTGACAAAAAGGTTAGATGTCTAATATCAATGGGCAATTATTGTATATTTGGCTCAACGCATACGGCACCGACCGGGGTGTGGTGGAGAGGTCGGGGATGGCGAAAGGTCTGGTCAAGTCCGCGGAGCGAGTATTCCTCATTTTGGAGTTCTTCTCGGAGACGCGGCGGCCATGTCGACTGAGCGAAATCGCGACCAACCTGGGCCTACCCGTTTCGAGCGTCAGCATGTTACTTCAGTGTATGGTAGAAAAGGGGTACATGGACTTTGACAGCGAGACCTATGGTTACATGCCGAGCGGCCGGATTGGGCATCTGACGTCTTGGATCGGTGCGGGCGACTATGAGCAGCATCTGGTGCTAGACGAGATGTGGCGGCTTCGGGAAGTCACGCAGGAATCCGTCGTTTTGGCCACACCGATCGGCATTTATCTTGAATATGTGGAAACAGTGCAAGGTTCGGAAAGCATCCGGATGAAACGTGGCACGCGGCGCTTGTTGGTGCAGACCGGCACTGGTTGGTTATTCCTGTCGCGCATAAGCGAAGACGAAGCTCTGTCGATCTACTGGCAGACCGTGGGTGCCGAGTTGTTGGATCGCAGCAAGTTCAGTGAAGCCCAGTTTCTCCAGAAACTCGCCCGCCATCGCGACACGGACCTGTCGTTCGTACATGCGCGAGAACTGGTATCTCCGACTGCACATTGGGGAGCCGCCATGCTTTCGATGATCATTCCGGTTCCGCCGGGCCACCGAAAACTGGCAATTGGTGCACATGGGCTCTCCGAAAGGCTGAACGAAAAACAAGAACAAATCTCGGCGGAACTAGCCCGGATTTCACAAACCCTCTCGGACCACGTCCAACAGCTACACTGACGAAGGGGACTAACGCGCCTCGTTTTTGGTCCGTCCGCCCTCAAGAGAGGGCGGACAGTTCGACCGCATTTAGAGTTCATATGGGATTTGAACCGGACCCTTGGTCTTGTTGATCTTGCCCGAGTCTGCCTCGTAGAAATTCTGAAGGAAGTCACCGACGCGGTGATCGCGGAAGATGATCCCGACGACCGGCTCGTCGCCGGTATGCTCGACGTGAATTTCGTAAGGGCGGACGAAATCGATGTAACCCGGCTCGACGTCATGCTCCCCCAGTACCTTCAGATCCGCCTGTTCGTCGCTGCTGCCGTCATCCGCGCGCTCATAGCGGATGACCCTCTCTTTCCCTCTGAGAACGCCGTACATCGTCCAGACGTGGCCGTGATCGTGAACGGGGGTGCTTTCTCTAGGTTTCTTTAAAAGCGAATTCAAAACGAAACCGTAATCAGGATCTTCGTAGAACAAGAGGTTTTCAATATACCCGCGTTCTGGTTCGTTCCGGAACGGCCATGTCTTGGAAACCTCGCGCAGTTCCTCATCCTGAAGCAGCTTTTCGAGATGGGGCTGAATTTCCTTGAAACGCTCTTCTGGCGTGTCGACGCGGGAATAGATATCGCGAACTTCGCGAATGAAATCTTCTGCAGCTGGCAACATGGATGTGCTCCTCCTATTAGATCCGGGCCGGTGGCAGAACGAGTTCCGATATTATCACCGCCCAGAGAAAGAGTATTTTTGCGACCTGCTCCAAACAACACTCATCACGTCGGCCGCAGGAGTTTATACATATGTGAAAAGCCTACGGGCTAACGGGTGACCCGTAAGACGGGACGGGCCATCACTGCATCACAAAGGGATTCTTGGTTTCCGCCTCGTAGGAGAGCCAGACCGATTTGGTTTCCAGGTATTGCTCAATCGCCTCGATCCCGTTCTCGCGTCCGAAACCGGATTTCTTGACCCCGCCGAAGGGCATCATCACGCTAGCAGCCCGGTAGGTATTGACCCAGACCGTTCCCGCGCGAAGCCGTCGCGGTGCCACCGTCGCGCGCTTGATGCTGGAGGTCCAGACGCCGGCGGCCAAACCATATTCGGTATCGTTAGCAATGGCATAGGCCTCCTCGTCTTCCGAGAACGGGATAACCGAGACTACGGGACCGAAGACCTCCTCCTGCGCGATGCGCATGTTGTTGCGAACATCTGCGAAGACCGTGGGTTCGATGAACCACCCGTTGCCGCACTCGGGTCGGACTGCTGGGCTGCCGCCGAGAGCACATCGAGCGCCCTCCTTCTTAGCGATGTCGATGTAGGACAGGATGCGGTCAAACTGGGGTTGCGTCGTGACTGGACCGACTTGGGTCGTAAGCTCCATCGGATCTCCCATCTGCGCGGTTTTGGCCGAAGTGACGAACCGTTCCAGGTAGGCGTCATAGATGCTTTCATGTACCAACAGCCGCGACCCGGCGATGCAGGTCTGTCCGGTGGCGGCAAAGATCCCGGCGATCCCGCCCGAGACAGCAGCCGCAAGATCGGCGTCGGGGAACACGATCTGGGCGGATTTCCCACCAAGTTCCAAGGTTAGCCGTTTGAAGTCGGCCGACGCATTTTTCATGATCTTGCGTCCGGCGCCCTCGCCCCCGGTGAAGGCGACCTTGGCTACTTTTGGGTGGATGGTCAACGGATCGCCAACCTCCTTGCCGTAGCCGGTAACCACGTTGAAGACCCCCTCTGGGAAGCCAGCCTCACGCACGAGTGCCGCGAATTCCAGGGCGGAGGCCGAGGTGTGTTCCGACGGCTTCAGCACAAAAGTACAGCCCGCCGCCAGCGCCGGAGCCAATTTCCACATCATCAGCATGAGTGGGGAGTTCCAAGGAACGATAGCGGCAACGACCCCCACAGGTTCCCGTAGTGTGTAGGTGAACATGTCCGGCCGGTCGATCGGCACGACTGAACCGGTGATCTTGTCTGCGAGGCCAGCATAAAAGTACAGCCATTGTGGCAGAAAGCTGACCTGACCGCGGACCTCCGCCAACAACTTGCCGTTGTCGCGCACTTCCACTGTCGCCAATTTGTCGGCATCGCGCTGGATTAGCTCCGCCAGTTTGCGCATCAAGGCGCCGCGCTGCGTCGGCGGCATCTGCCCCCAGGGCCCGGAATAGAGCGCGTCATGCGCCGCATCCACGGCGGCGTCGACATCCCGCGCATCGCACTTCGGGATCTTGGCCCAAGGCTCCCCGGTGTAGGGGTTATAGCTCTCAAAGGTTTCCTCCGTGGCGCTGTCGTGCCACTCGTTGCCGATAAATATCTGATACTTTTCCAGGTCGTTTTCCATGTAGAGCCTCTCCCTATTGTCTGTATTTCTATATCGGGACCGGAAGCTGATGCGCTCGAGACACTCGATCGCCGCTCCACGTCCTCGGAGCCGTCGCCCTAGAGCTTCGACGGCAGATACGTCGTCAGGCCCGGCGCCACAGCAAGAATGATCATCCCAAGTATGAATAGGGCAACGAACGGCCAAGCTGCAGCGAATACGGTGGAAAGCGATCCCTCGCTCCAGGCGCTTTTCAGGGCGAATAGTGTGTAGCCGAATGGCGGGGTGATCCCTCCAACCGTGATGTTCACCAGGAACAGAAGCCAGAACCAGATCGGGTCGTAGCCGAAGCTATCTATGATCGGTAGGTAGATCGGAATGACAATCAACATCAACGCGATCTGGTCAATGAACATGCACAGGATGAAGGGAAGAACCATCAGGAGCACCAGCATAAGCCAAGGGGAGACATCCAGTCCCACGATCCACGCGGTGAGTGCCGAGGCGCCACCGGAAAAGGCCAAAAGCTGACTGAACAACTTCGAACTGGCCATGATGATCAGGATCATCGCCGAAATTTTCACCGACCCGCCTAGCGACTCGAGGACCATCTGGAATGAAAGGTTGCGATAGATCGCGGCCGTCATAAGCGCGCCAAGAACGCCCATCGCACCGGCCTCCGTCGGAGTGGCGACCCCTGCCAAGATCAGCCCCATGACGGAGACGATGATGATTGTGAACGGCAAGAGACGTCCAACGGCGATCAGGGTGTCCTTGAATTCAACCCGGGGTGTTGCTTCCTCATTCTGCGGTGCCAGCGACGGATTGCGCCAGATCCGGAGGAAGACATAGGCCGCGAACAACCCTGCGAAGATCAGGCCGGGGATGATCCCCGCGATCAGCAATCCGGCGATGGACACCCCGGCCAGCGTGCCAATGATGATGACGAGCACGCTAGGCGGGATTAGAGGTGCGAGGCTGGCGCCGGCCAGGATCGTGCCGACCGACAGCCGCGCGTCATAGCCGCGCGCGATCATTCCTGGCAGAAGCGAGCGACCCAACATAGCCGCCACGCCCATTGCCGCGCCGGAGAGCGTGCTGAAGACAGTCGCAAGGACGATGGAGAGTACATACTGGCGTCCGGGTACCCGGCCAATCAGCGTGTCTATCGACTGAAACAACACATCGACCGCGCGGCTTCGGAACAGGAGTTCCCCCATCAGGATGAACAGCGGGATCGTCACCAGGGTGGAGTTCGTGGCGGTCTCGTAGAAGCTGCCGGAGAACATCCCGAAGCCAGCAGGTCCCAGAACCAGCAGCGTGGCGCCCATGTTCACTGTCAGGAAGGCGACGAAGACAGGCATACCAGCGGCCATGAACAGAAGCAGCAGACCGACTCCGGCAAGTACGGCGGGAATACCCTCGATCATATCGTTGCCTGCGTCTCGTGATGGGATTTGCCGCCGAAAGCGAGCCTGAGAAAGGCGAGGCCGGCATTCACCATCCCGAACACGAGAAAGGCGAACAAGATCCATTTGGGAAACCGCACGCTGGTGAGCGTGGCCGTACCCCGGTCGATCAACCGCAGCGTTTCATCCAGGAAGATGTAGCCGGCCCAGAGGCAGACGGCGGCACCCAACACAAACCCTAGGCGCCGCATGAAATCAGAGGCGCGCCGTCCGAGCACGTTGAGCAGGATCGGAACGGACACGTTGCCGTCAATCCGCGTTACGTGCGGCAGGACCAGAAAGATCGAGATAAGTAGCAGGAACGACACGAAGTCGCTGGCCCACTTGGTCGGCGCGCCCATCAGATAGCGCGAGAAGACCTCATAGGAAAAAATCATCACGATCAGGCCAAGGGCCCCAGCCCCTAGCCAGTAGCTCAAAGTGACCAACGCATCGTGAGCCCACAAGAGCGCTCGGCCCAGGCGGCGCAAAAACACACTCATCCCTGTCTCCGTACCCGATTGAAACTTTGTGGGGCCGCCCCGAGTCCGGGGCGACCACCGGGGAGGATCGTCACTCGCCGATCCCAGCGGTTTCGGCGATCTCGCGCATCTGCGCGATCTCGTCGGGATTCACGGTCGCAGCCAGATCCATGACCCCGTTATACCAGGCGCTCTTGAGGTTGGCGACGACATCATCCTCGAACCGGGTCTCTTGCATCCCCTCGGCGACGAGGGTCTCTTCCTCGGTGCCTGCGAGGCCGTCGAAGGTCGCCGAGGCTTCCACCTCGTAGGCACGTGCGGCGGTTTCGATCTCGGTGCGGGTCTGTTCGTCCAGAGCGTTCCAAGCGTCGAGGTTCATCAAGAGCATATGCCCGACCTGACCGAAGGTTGGCCGCACGAAGTAGCTCGACACTTCGAACCAGCGGTAGTTGACCGCGCCCACTGCCGGCCAGGCCGCGCCGTCGACCACGCCACGTTCGAGAGCCGGATAGATATCCCCGCCCGGCAACACCACCGGGGAACCGCCAAGCGCTTCGATCACCGGATGATAGAGAGGGGTGCCCCGGATGCGTCGGCCGGTAAGCCCGTCGCCGGTCAGGGGCTCCTTCAGGATCATGTGGAACCCGTTGGTATCGTAGAAGATCGCGATGAGCTTCAACCCGGCTTTCTGGTATTCCTGATCGACGAAGTCCCACATGCCCGACTCGTGGATCGTACCAATGTCGCCGCTTAGAGAATCGAGCGCCATGCCGAGTGCGATATCATTGTAGTGATATCCGCCATTGGTATAGAGCATATCGAACAGGCCCTGGGTCACCGGGTTCAGCTGTTCGAACGGCGGGATCGTCTCGGGCCCGAATCGCGACAGGCCGAGCTTGGCTGTCGTCTCCGCCTCCAAGTATTCCATGAACGGATCCAGCACCTCGCCGACGGCGGCGTAGCTCTGGTCCCAGCTCGCCAGGATCTTGGTATCCGCCACCGCAGCCGTCGCGAGCGGCGCCAGTGCTATGGATGCGGCAAGACCACACAATTGTTTTTTCATTTTCTTTCCTCCTCTGTTTTCCAGCCGCCTTCCGGCACCCTGCCCGGGCATCGCGGAAACAACGACTAATCCGGCTTTAAACTCACAGGGCCGCAGCGCGCGGCCCCCATCTCAAAACACGATTACTCCCTTTCCCCCGACCTGCTTGTCGAGCAGGTCGTAGGCTTTTCCGGCGTCCTCCAGCGCCCACCGGTCTGAGAAGATTGAACCGACGTCGATCCCGCGATCCACGGAAAAGACGCCGCAATCTTCCATCAGGTTAGTGGAGAAGGTGAACGATCCCGCCATGTTGATCTGGCGAAAGATCACGTCTGACGCGAGGTTGATTTCTGTCGGCTGTCCCAGTCCGACGAAGACCGCGGTGCCCCAAAGCCGGAGGCATTTGACTGCGTCGTTGATCGCTTGTGGTGCGCCCGATGTTTCCAGCGTGTAGTGCGCGCCCCGACCGTGTGTCAGTTCTCGGATTGCCTCCACCGCGTCCGTTTCAACTGGGTTGATTGTTTCGACGGCGCCGAAGCGGCGGGCCATTTCGAGCCGCTCGGGGCTGATATCGAGAGCGATCACCCGCGCGCCCATTGCCGCGGCGAATTGTGTACCTGATAACCCGACAGGACCCTGCCCGAAGATCGCGATCGTATGGCTGCCGTTGGGTTGGATCTTGCGCAACGCCGCATAGGAGGTGCCGGACCCACAGGCAATCGCCGCACCCGCTTCGAACGATAGCTCTTCGGGTAGCGTGACCAGCGTATGGGCCGCGCATTTCATGTATTTCGCGTGCGCGCCATGGGCTGTCCAGCCGTAAATGTCAGGTACCTTGTTTTCGCAGATCTGTGGCCAGCCGGTGCGGCATTGATCGCAGATGTGGCAGCCGGAGTAGTGATGGATCATCACCCGTTGCCCCATCTGCGCAATGTTCTGATCGACCCCTGGTCCGATCGCTACGACGACCCCGCAGGGTTCGTGTCCGGCGATTATGGGGCCGCCGTCGCGCATCGTCTCGTAGGGCTTGCCCTTGGCCAGTTTGCGAAACGCCCGGTCGTCGCTCGGCGCGCGGTAGGCGTGCAAATCACTGCCGCAAAGACCCGATGCCTTGACCTCGATGACCACTTCGCCCGGCCCTGGCGTCGGATCGTCGAACTCCATGATCTCGACTCGCTTGTCTCCGGGAAATGTCACACCCCGCATATCGCGCTCCCTTAACTTTATAATTCACCTGCCCTGGCGAAGCACCGGACACGTCGTTTTCCGCTTCTCGTTTCTTTGTTCGAACTAGCTAACGTTCAAAGAGCGAACGGGATCGGTCTCTTCGAGCCAGGCCAAGAGGGCACGCAATTGGGCGTCCCGCGTCTCGACGACCGCTTCGGGGCTGTTGTTGAACTTGTACCAGCCTTGTCCCGTAATCGCGCCGAGGTTGTTCTGTTCGACCAGATCTTCAAGCACCTTCCGACCCTTGTAGTTCTCATCTCCGGTCTGTTCGTAGATCGAATTGGTGACGGCAAGCGCGGTCTTCTTCGAAACGATTAGATCTTCAGTCAGAAGTGGACCCCACAGCGCGAGTCTCGGCCCGAGACTTAGCCGGACGGCATCGTCGATATCGTCGCGCGTCGCCAGGCCTTCGTCCATCAGACGATAGATCTCGGTCAGCATGGCGAACTGGATCCGGTTCACAAGAAAGCCTGGACGTTCGAGGATCGCGACACCGACATGTTCGATGTTCTGCACCAGCATGCGGCTCCATGCCACCAACTCCGCTGGCGTATCGGCCGCATGGATCAACTCGATTACGGGAACGATATGACCCGGAGTAACATAGTGAATGCCCATCATCCGCTCTTTGCGTGTCATTTGAGCGGCGATGTCGGAGATTAGGAAGGACGAGGTATTGGTCGCCAGCACCACGTTTTCCGGACAGATCCTGTCGAGTTCCGCGAACAGGGCCTGTTTGACTTCCAGGGATTCCTGCACTGCTTCATGCACGAGGAAGGCCCCTTCGATCGCGCTCGCAAGATCCGGCTCAAGTGTCACTCCGGCTAGCATGGCCTCCGATGCATCCGAATCCTCGACCAGTCCTGCCGCGATCGGGCGGGCCCGCTCCACGTAAGTGTCAAGCATGGTCTGATTGCTGTCGCAGATCACCGCATCATAGCCGTGATGCGCATAGAGTGTCGCGATGACACATCCCATGAATCCGGCCCCGACGACGCAAATCCTACCGGACCCGGGCGGCTCCGTACCGAACGCAAATTCCTTCAAACTTTCCTCCTCCCTTCAAATGGTATGAACCTTCGACTCTTCTGGACGACAGGCTTCTAGCCGACTGTTTCACTCGAGCCGCTGGGATTGCGGCGCGAGGATCAGGAATGTTCCGATTGTGCGATGCCGAGCGGTCTCGCGTCCAATACGCAAACGTCGACAATATATATGGTTACAGTTATGATTTAATGGCGGGCGTTCAATCAACTGAGGTGATTCCAGGATTTGCCCGACCGATTTATTGGGGTTTTGGTATGCTTCCGAGCCATCAGACCGGATGCCCGACACAGGAGAACAGGAATTGCGCAATGACCCACTAGAAGAACCGAACGACACGCTGTCGAAAGACCTTCTGCGGTCACGCAATCTCACGCTGCACAAGCTGCACGTCTTTTGCACGATCGCCAAATTCAACAGTGTAACCCGCGCGGCGGAGTATCTGAATATCGCGCAACCCGCAGTAACCGCCCACCTGCGCAGTCTGGAGAAGAGCCTTGGTGTCAAGTTGGTGCGCAAGGCCGGGCGAAACATCGAACTGACACAAGCCGGTCGCCGCACTCTTGCCTGGGCGAAGGAAACCATTCAGCGCAGCTCAGATATGTTTCTAGACCTCGCAGACATCAAGAAAGGTCTGATCGGCCGAACACGGATCGCTTCGTCGATGGTGGCTGGCACTTACAAGTTGTCTGAAACTATAATCGCGTTCAAAAAAGAATTCCCATCGGCCAGGATTTCGGTGTCGATGGCCAGCCCCTACCTTGCCACGGAATCAGTACTGCTTGGGGATTGCGACTTCGGGATCACTTTGGTTGATCACAATCGCGACACCTCACGGTTGGAGATCGAATTGCTCTGGCGCGAGCCGCTTTATCTGGTGGCCGCGATAGAGAGCCGACTGGTCGGCGATGTCGCTCATATCGATGAGCTAGGGACATTACCGTTGATCACCCCGCCGAAGGGGCAAATGGCGCGAGAGCTCATCGACGAGGTGCTGCGCGCCGCAGGGGTCGTGCGAACCAACAGCGTACTGGCCTTCGGGCATCCCGAGCCGATCCTAAATGCGATCCGCGCCGATGTCGGGGCCGGTTTCGTCTTCAAGAGCGCATTGCCGAGGGACCCAGAGGCGTCGGGGCTTCGCCTTGTGCATACACCAGACCTAGAAATTGCAATGCCACTGTTCCTGGTCTACGACAAGAAGACGGTGTTTTCCGCGCCGCAAATTCAGCTCATGGACCGCATCCGACAATCCTTCGCCGAGCCTGCATGATCATGTACAGAAGGCCCCGCGCGGGGGGGCGACACTGCGAGCCATGCAAAGGACACCCTCCGAAGGGCACGACGATGCGGTCAGTGGGACATGAACACCGGCACTTGGCTGCTCCTGATGACTTCGTGGGTAACGCCCCCGAACAGGTCTTGCGAAAACTTGCTGTGTTCGTAAGCCCCCATCACGATCAACTTTGCCCCCAACTCGGCAGCGGTCCGTTGAATAACGTCGGCTATGCCGTTCTTGCCTTTGGGGCGCTCGACCTGTTCCACGTCAACACCATGGCGTCGAAGGTGGGTGACAATGTCTGTTCCTTCAGGCATTTTCGGCAGGCTCGCGCCAACGCTCAAGATCGTGACCTTGCGCGGTCTCTCCTCCAAGATCGTCATTGCGTCGTTGAGCGCTCGGGCTGCCGAGCGCTTTCCGTCCCAGGCGACGAGAGCATGTGAACCAAGTTTGTCGGTGGAGTATCCATTGGGTACAACAAGGACTGGGCGGCCGCTTTGTAGTGCCATAAGATCTGGGTTCACAGCGCGAAATTCATCGGTAGGAAGGTTCGATTGGTAGCCTGTCACCACAAAATCAAAATTACGTGCGATTTCGGGCAAACTTAACTTTCCGATCTCGCTTGGCATAACAAAACGCGACCGTTCGGCCACTCCTGCCGAAGAAGCTTGCTCCTCAAAAAAGGCTCGAGCAGCTTCGATTTTCTCATTCCGCACATTTCCGAGCTTGTCGAGAAGTTCTTCGGTCAGGCCGAGAACATGTTCGAAGTAGGAAGAAGTGCTGCCATAAACCGCGGTCAGCCATGCATCGTGCTTGGCCGCAATTTTTGTCGCATGACCTACGCCACTCGGGAATCCAGCACTCCCGGAATGCGTAATAAGGATATTCTTGATGCTCATCTTCGCCTCACTGATCGAACGCTAAGACATGCTATCATTTGACTACTTAGATGTCTATGTTTTTTGCCGCGCTTCAAGAGATAGCTAGGTCGCGATAACCGCCAGACATACTGCGTGCCGTTCAAGCATGAAAGAGGCCACCCGGATGTTCTCCGGGCAGCCTCGCAGTGATCCGTATATGCGTGTCCTGTTGAAGACGGACGACGAGAACGGCGTCAACCTTTGGCGTTTGCCTCCAGTTTCCACTCGGACATAACTGGGTCAAGATTGAACAGTTTCTGCGCGTTTCCACCTAGAATGCTCCGCTTGGCCTTTTCGTCCAAGAACGGAAGATCATAGATCGTGCTCGGAAGATCCATATCCCAATGCGGATAGTCGGACGAATAGAGCAACTGCGATTCTGCGTTTATCATCTTGAAGGTGACTTCCAAGGCTTCGCGGTTGTCCACCAGCTCCATCGGCTGCGTAGAGTAGTACATCTCACGCATGTAATCGCTGGGTTTTTTCTTCAAGAGTGGAGCATCGGACGTACGCATCATGTACTCGTTGTCCAGCCGTTGCATCAGGAAAGGAACCCAAGCCAGACCACTTTCGATCCACATGGTTTTCAGCTTTGGAAAACGCTCGGGCATGCCGTTCATAACCCAGTTGGTCATGTGGATGATGTTACAGAAGCTGAAACCAAGCGCGTGAACTGAGATAAACTTGTTCAGCTGTGCCAACGAGGTGTCGGCCCAGTGATAAGCCGCGTGGAAGCCAAGAGGCATTCCATGCTCTTCCAGTTTGGCATAAATACGCATGTTTGCGCTGTCATGCACTGGCCGCTTGAGATACCCAGTCGAAAGGAACCCAACGACGCCTTTCTTTTCGGCGAACTCGTCAATCATCTTCTCGGCTTCGTGCGGCTCGTTCATGGGCAGATAGACCATGGATACGAGGCGATTGTCTTCTTCAAGAATGCGCTCGCTCAGCCAACGGTTATAGGCGCGGGCCATTGCCACCTCGACCTCGACTTGGGGGTGCGTTGCCAACAACAGCATTGGGGTTGGGAAAAGGCACGCCATATCCGTACCCATCGCGTCCATCCAGCGCCGTGCCAAAGTGATGTCGCGGTGTGGTTCTTCGGGGACAATTTCCTTGTTCCGACCCGCATAGCGCGTCACGCGCCCAGCCATGTCCTGCGAACCGATCGCCTGCGGAATAAGGCCGGCGCGGCCAACGTTACCGGCTGACAAGCCAAGATGGCGCATCACCGGGTCGTCCATGTATTGCAGGATTTCCGGCAAGGCCTCAGTCTCATAGTGGTGGCTGTCCACATCGCAAATGAAGAAGTCTTTGTAATTGCGATCTTCCGCTTGCTTACGTGCGTTCTTCAGCAGCTTGCTGGTGTTAAATTCCTGGATTGCCGGATCGTTATCCGAGCTGTAGTTCATCGTGGTGCCCGTTAAAGACATTTTATCTCTCTCCCCTCGTGTTACGGATTCAGCGTCTGCCACATGCCCAACTCGAACACCGCCATATCGGCAGCATCGAGAATGCCGGTCGCGGCGATGGCGACAGCTGTCGCCGAGACATCGTTGTCTCGTGGGAATGCGGGCAAGCCGTCATTGGTTTCGCGAAGTTTCGCATATGCGGTCACAGCGTGTGAAAGCAGCGCCTGAAGTTGCTCGGCGCGCAGGCCACTGCTTTCGGGGTTGCGAAGTGCATTCAGGACAGCATCGACCGATGCCTCCAGAGCAGGAGCTTCAGCGGTTATCTGGTCAAACTTCGACATAGACCTCTCCTCCTTTTTCCACCACGTTGTAACGTTTCATTTTGTACTTCGGATCGCCGACGGCTTCGCCCGTCGCAATCTTGAATTCCCAGCCATGCCACGGGCAAACGAAATGCAATTCGTCTTCGTTGAAGGTCTGCCGGAGCGCGCGCTGCTGGTCGTCGAGTTCGACGCAGACCTGCGGCATCTTTAGGCCTTCGCATACCGGGCCACCTTGGTGCGGACACACGTTCTTATATGCAACGATGTCTCCTTTGTGCCGAATGACCCCGATCTCGACCCCGTCGACCTCGCAAATCTTTGCCGTCTTGTCGCTCAAGTCCGACACCGCACATAGCAATCTTTCTGGCATTATAGCTCCTCCGTCTGTTGCCCAGTCTTGCTTCAAGTTAGTAAGATTGCCTTACTATAAGAGTGGCTTTAGAATTGTCAAGAAATAAGACATCTAAATTAGGGGGCGCAAATCGTGCCGCAATCACCTTCTAGGAAACGTGGTCTTGGGGCGTCACTCCGCCTGGCGCATCATCTTTATGGTAAGCTGCTGCAGGAGCAGTTGCGCGAAACCGGGCTCAGCATGGCGCAGTACATTCATCTCCGGTGCCTGAGAGAGGAAGGCAAACTAAAACAATCCGAGCTTTCCGGGTTGCTGGGCATCGAAAAGGCGTCATCTACACGCGTACTGGACGAGCTCGAAAAGCGAGATCTTATCACGCGTAACCGCAGCCAGTCCGACCGGCGCGTGGTTCATGTCGACCTGACTGACTCAGGCCTTCGAAGGATAGATGGCGCAATGAAATCTGCGCGTCTCGCGGCAGATCACGCCTCGACGGGATTTGAACCCGACGAGTTGGGTCACCTTTTCGCTGCGATGGACAAGCTTCTAGATAATCTCGCAAGCGCGTGTTGCCAGTCCCGCTAACCAAACCTTGGCGCAAGGGCGAGAAGTGTCACACCGGTCGCGGCTAGTGCAGACGACAGGTAGAATCTGGGACCCGGGCGCCGTTCGGTTTTGAAGATGTGGCCTGCGAGCCAGGCGGCAAAGAACATCTCGATCGAAGACATGATCGCGACGACGGTCACATCAGTGAACATAAGTGAAAAGAACAGCGCCACTTGCCCAACGGTCATCGAACTGCCAGCCAGCAGTTGCCACCTGCTCGGCCGCTGAATTCGCCAGGACAACGCGTTGCGCGATTTGAACCGGAACACCCAGGAGACCGCAAACCACATTAGACCCGTCATCGCACCGATGAAAACTCCGGCCAGAGGGTCCGGCAAAGTCTGCATCGCGAGCTTTCGGGAGACGAAAGAGCCGCCATACCCGGCGGCGGACGCTACGGCCATCGCCCGGCCCTTGTTCTTCTCTCGAGGGTCAGGATCTCCGACCGCCAAGTCAGAAGCCGATTTGACCGAAGCGCGTGACATCATGATTACCACGCCGCTGGTAACCAGGAAGAAGGCGATGACCACAGGTGTCGTGATGACCTCACCGAGCAGAAAGAACGCCAACAGCGCCGCAAACACTGGTATCAGGCGTCGGATGAAACCGGTCTCGATGGCTCCGGCAAGCTCTACCGAGCGGAACAGCGTAAGACGGCCGACAACGTTGCCAAGCACCCCGGCTGCAACGAAATAAGCCGCACCAATGAGCGCACCGAGTCCAAGTTCCGGCATCGTTGGGCCCAGGAGCAGCCAAAGCGCCCCGGAGACAACGGCGGTCATCAGCACAGAGATAAGAACGTCGTTGCCGCGGCCCTGAACCGATTGCGAACTCTTGGCAATGGAAACCGAACTCAAGGCGTAGCAGAACGCTCCGAACGCGGCCAAGAGGCCGCCGAACCCTGCGGTGGTCATCGCGCGTGTCGGCGCGGATTGTACCTGCTACTTGTCATGGGTCAGCAACTGATCCAGGAAGTGGTCTGAAGACATAACCTCGCGCATTGGCAGCGTCTCCTGCTGCGCCATCAGCTCGGTAGAATAGGTCAACCCCTGGCCGTCCCAGAACCACCAATAGATGATCTTGCCTTGCTTGTCGCGAATCGGCATCCGGAAAATCGGGAAACTTCTTTCCGAATGCGGAATGTCCGACCGTCCGGCAAGCGCGTGCTTCAACCCTAACCGATTCAATGCCCCCGTTAGGGGGACCATGGCCATCGGTGCGGGTTTTTCGGCCAATACAGTCACATTGTCGGGCCGGTGTTCGTAAGACCCCGGGAGGAACTTGACCACGGGAGGATAGCTCGGGTGGGTATGCGTGAGCTGTACGTAAGCCAGCCCCTTCGTTGTTTCGACCTCGACGATATCTCCGGGTGCGTACTCTTCCATTGTGGCGCTCCTCTTAAAGGCTGTAGGCTTCTAGGGTCGAGGGATGGAACAGTTCTTCGATCTCCACTCGGCGCGGCGACAGTCCCTGACTCGCGTGGTAATCCAAAAACTTGTTCAGGACATGGGCGTTGCCGCCGACGCCATAGCTCCAGGGGTCGTCACCCATTAGCGCATGCACGCGGTTGAGATTATCCTCGACGAAGGGCATCGTTACTTTCGTTGCAGAGGTATCCGACAGGGCCTCTTCTGCTAGCAGCTTCGATTGCGTGAACGCCTTGAGCAGGGCGGCGGGTAAGAACGGGTATTCCTCTGCGAGGCTGCGGCGCACCCCAAGAACATGCATGATCGGAAAGATCCGGGTCTTTTCGAAATAGGCTTCGGCCGTAGCGATGCTGTCTGCAAAAAGCCGACCTACGTGCGGATGCCGCTCGGCGAAACAACGCGGCCAACGCGGGCCGACGAAGCCGTCGATCTCACCGGCTTCGAGCATGCCATTCAACGTGCTGCCGACCGGCGCCTCTTCCATGCGGATATCGCCGGGTAACTGAACCTTGATCTTTTCGGGCCGGCCCGGCGTATCCATACCGCCGCGCACCCAGATGATGTCGGAGGGTTTGACACCGTATTCCTCTTCGAGAATGCCGCGCACCCAGACATTGGCGGACAGCTGATATTCGGCGATACCAATGCGCTTGCCCTTCAGATCCTGAGGCGTTTCGATTCCTTTGTCGGTTCGAATGTAGACAGAAGTGTGACGGAACGCCCGGCTCAGAAAGACCGGGATCGCGACATAGTGCGGATTTCCGCGGGCGACCGAGATCGAATAGGAGGACAACGAAATTTCGCTGATATCGAACGCTTCGTGGCGGAACGCCCGGAAGAACATTTCCTCTGGGGACATGAGCATGGGCACGGGATCGACACCGTCTATCTGCACTCTTCCATCCACGATGGCACGCGTTCGGTCATAATTTCCCATGGCAAGGGATAGTTTGAGATTGCTCATCCTGTTTGTTCCTCCTCATTTGTTTTGCATTGTTGCCGCAGGTCGACAGGTTGGCCGGTCGAGGCGGACTGCAGGATCGCATGGCAAACCTCCAGGCTTGCCAGACCCCACGCGCCCGTCTGGACGGGGGCCTTGTTCTGGCGGACAGCGGCTACCAGTGCATCGTTCACGGTTCTACGTGGCGCGGGCCCGAATGTCGCTTCGATGAAGCCACGCTCGGTGTCACCAAATACTTCAACTCCGTCCGGAGTCAGCTTTAGGTCGGCACGGTCGCAAAGCGCGATGACTGGGCCAAAATGCTCGTTGTGCTTTGCGTCGACCGTCTTACCGCTGCCGAATGTGCGCGTCGTCTTGAGGCGCGCCTCGTCATCGGGATCGAGGGCCATCAGCGCCCGCCTTGCATCGCCATAGGCGCCGGCGAGTTTTCGCTGCCCCAGCTCTCCGACGTCGTTCATCCAAATGTCGCTATCGAAATGGGCATAGCCCGAATAGGTGAGATTGGCGACGCATCCACCCTCAAAGTTCATCAGCGCCGTAAAGGCGCCTTCTGTTGGACGCTTTGGATCCCATGCCCCCGTCATGGCATAAATCTTCTCTCCCATGCCGCCCGCAAGCCGTCGGACCACGTCGATCTGGTGGATGGCCTGGCTGAACAGCACCCCTCCTCCTTCTTCGGTGCGCAGCTCCTCCGGGCGTCGGGGACGATACAGGAAGTCGGTGTAGTTAAGGGCCTGGATCATTCTCAGCTGGCCGAACTTGCCGCTCGCGATCAACTGCGCGGCCAGCTCGACCGGCGGATCGAAACTGTGGCTGGGCCCAACGATCAGGTGAACCCCCGCCTCGTTCGCGGCGGCGACCATGGTCTCGGCGTCTTCCATCGAGATCGCGAGCGGCTTTTCCACGAGAATGTGCTTTCCAGCGCGCGCCGCGGCCAGAACGTGATCTACATGCATTTGGTGCGGGGTGGCGATGTAGATCGCTTCCACAGATGGATCGGCGCATAGATCCTCGACAGTCGGATAGGCGACACCGCCGTATTGCTCTTCGAATGCGGCCCGGCTTTCCGCCCTCGGCGCGGCCGCGGCCGTGAGCTTGACGCGTGCGTCGGCATCAAAGGTGGGGACCATCAGCATGAAAGCCCGCCCCAACCCCGCAACTCCGAGGCGGACGGGATCAGAGGTCAAGAACCAGCCTCCCCGATAGCGCGCGGGATACACAAATCATTATATGGTCGCTTTTTTCCTCTTCCATAAGCACCATGTCGCGATGGTCAGCTTTCCCCTCGAGGAGGCGGGTCTTGCAGGTGCCGCATGTGCCACTTTCACAGGAGCTGGACGTTGCGAATCCGGCGTCACGCAATGCCTCCAAGATCGAACGATCTTCGGGCACCGTGACGGTTTCGCCACTTTTTTTCAGCTCCACTTCGAAAGAGACATCGTCTTGGCGCACCACATCGACGGGCTTGAAATCTTCGAAGTGAACTCGCCCCTCCGGCCAGTGCCCGGAAACGGCCTTGATTTCATCCATCAGCGGTTTCGGACCACAACAGAAGACGTGAGTGGCACGGGGCGTGACGAGATCGTCCCAGAAATCGTAGACTGCATCCGGAGCGCCGCCGTCATGGTGCACAATGATCCGGCCATCGAAATCTCTCATCAGTTCATCCAGATAGGCCGATTCCTCCGGACTGCGGCTGACGTAGATGATTCTGAGCATCTTGCCCTTCTTGTCGAGATACCGTGCCATCGACAGAATCGGCGTGATCCCGATACCGCCGGCGATGAGCAGGTACTTCTGAACATCGGTTAGCGGGAAATCGTTTTCCGGGAATTCGACTGTCAACTCGGACCCGACGGTCGCCTGTTCGTGCATCGACGCGGAGCCCCCACGCGAATTCGGTTCTTTTTTGATCGCGACAACAAATTCCTTTGGGTCGCTGCCATCGTTGATCAGCGAATAGCGACGCATCGCTCCGGACGGAGTTTCCAAGGTGATGTGAGCACCAGGATCGAAACTAGGGAGCACATCGCCCCCAACCGGCACCAGGGTGAATTCGGCGATGCTCGGGGTCAAGTCACGCCGTTTCTCGACGCGCATCTTGATATTCTCCATGAGGTCCTCCCATTTGGTCGTGATTGTGAAATTGTTTAGATAGCTAAGTTATGTGTGTCAACAGACCATGTGCTGCGCAGTCATCCTCAACCTTGGGCGAGCCATCGAGAACGTGCAGGTGCTACTAGTGGAGGAACCTGTTATGGCCGTCGCGTTTCGACGTTGACACCTGAGACAGCGGACACGGATCTTGCGCCCACAAAGGTCATGGTCCTCGTCATCTCCTCTTCAAGGATCGAAAGCGCCCGTGACGCGCCCGCCTCGCCTTGCGCCGCCAAGCCATAGAGCGGCGCGCGACCCAGCAGAACGCCCTTCGCGCCCAGGGTTAGCGCTTTCACGATGTCACTGCCGCGACGAATGCCGCCGTCCAGCAGAACCGGGAACTTCCGATCAAGAGCCGCGATGATATTTGCGAGTACGTCGATGGTGGCAGGAGCGCCATCAAGCTGACGGCCACCATGGTTCGAGACGACGATTCCATCCACACCGGCGCGTTGCGCGTCAATCGCATCTTCTGGGCACATGATACCCTTGATCAGCAGCGGGCCTTTCCATTTCTCCCGAATGCGGCGAACATGTTCCCATGAAAACTCCGGGTTCCGCTGAGATCGGGTAAACTCGGCCAGTTCTCTGTCGCTCGCGCTGTTTCCGACAAAGTCCAAGAGGTTCTCAAGTCTGGGACGGTGCGGCCCGAGCCATACGGAGGTCAGCCAAGCAGGATGCAGAAGCCCATCGAGAACAGTCCGGGGGCCAATGCGGATTTCGTGGGCGAAGCCGTGCCGCAGATCACGTTCGCGCTTGCCGCCCACGAGTGAATCGACAGTCAGTACCAGAGCCGAGTAACCGGCCGCCTGCGCCCGGTCGATCAGCGCATCAGCGAATGCGCCCTTCCCCCAAGGATAAAGCTGGAACCAGAGGGGACCCTTGCTCCTCCGCGCGATCTCTTCCAGCGTCGTGTTCGAGGCGGTCGAAACCGTGAAACCGACCCCAGCCCGTTCGGCCGCAGCGGCGAGGTGCAGATCTCCCTGGGGCCAGTAGAGCCCATTCAGCCCTGTCGGCCCTATGAAAAACGGCTTCGAGTATGTTTCCCCGAACAGCTCCAAGGTGAGATCGACGCTCCCCCCTTTGAGGATTCGCGGCGTGAGAACGATATTCGTGAAGGAACTGCGATTGCGCCGCAGCGTCACCTCCGATTCCGCGCCCCCATCCAAATAATCGAACACCACCCGTGGCAGGCGACGCCGTGCCTGCGCTCGCAAGTCTTCGATATTGATTGCTGTCGTCATAACGCCTGTCGCCCGTCGAGCAGAAACCGTCGAGGGAAGCTATGAAAGTCCGACGGCACCACGAAAAAAGAGCCGCCCAAAACCCCTTGAGGCTTTGGACGGTTCAGGGAGGAAACATGTGCGCAAGTTATTCGGCCGCTTCCGTCTTGCTCGACGTGTCTACCAGTGTTCGCCAATCGACGTCCTTAGGATACACGCCCTCGTGAGAGGCGATTACCCTTTGCGGAATCTTCGAGTCGGTGCCGATTGCCTGGCCACCTTCGGCGACTTTCTTTGCCGCATCGGCCATGAGCCGGCGGAACTCGACAATCGCTAGGTCGGAGGCCCCAAGAATGTCCGTGTGACGCTGCACGCGGCTACCCATCGAAACCCACATCACAATATCTTCGTTCGGAATGCCGTCCACGCCGGTAAAGTGGCCCTCTTTCATCCTTTCGCGGTCCTGCTTGAAGTCGTTCTCCAACGTCCGGAGAGAGCGCCATTTATGGTCCACGTCCTCACCCGGTACGGCATGGGCAAACTTGCGCCACTCTTTGGTGGAGGGAACGTTCGGTCCGTCGAAGGCTATGAAGTGAAACGCTGTCTCATCGTCATTGATCGGCACGATGACGCTGGCGACCCGGTAGTTGTTGTTCGGCGGAATCAGCGAATAATAGGGCGCGATAAATTCGGTGATCCGGAGATAGTTATGCGTCTGAGCGTTTTTGATCGGCTTACGGATCGCCGCGTAATGGAAACCGTAGCTCGTGGTTTCAGTCTGCATACGCGGAGATTTGTCTGTCGACGGGCGGTACCATGATTTGTCGTCCGCCGCGGCGCCCTCGACCCGTGCCGGAACCATATTCGAGGAATGGAGCGATGATGAATGCGCGCTATCGATCTGGCCCTCGTGAATCTGCGCCCAGTTGGCGGGCACGCGAATCTTCAGGATCGAAACTGGGGTGTCTTCGGTTGGCGCAAAGGCCGGCGGCTGGAACTCGGGCATATCATCTTTCTCGCCGAGCCAAGCCCAGACGAAGCCGCCCCACTCCCGCACGGGGTAGGAACGATGTTTGACCTTGTCCATCAATGGACTGCCTTCCGGCTCTGAAGACATTGCGACGACATTGCCTTCAACATCCATCTTCCAGCCGTGATAGAGGCAGCGCAGCCCACATTCCTCGTTACGGCCATAGACCAGAGAGGCCTTTCTGTGCGGGCAAAGCTCATCCAGCATTCCCAGACGACCCTTGGTATCCCGGAACGCGACATAGCTTTCGCCGAGAACTTCGACTCGAAGCGGTTTGCCGTCCGACTCTTCAACCTCTTCGATCAGGCATACAGGCGTCCAATGCTGACGCATAAGTCGCGCCATCGGGGCATCCCCCGTTACGCGTGTAAGCAGTTCATTCTCTTCGGGTGTAAGCATCTGGGCTCCTCCAATGGCATCCGACTCTTTCAGTGGATGAGTGGTTTTCGACCTCTCAATTATTCTTAGCTCTCTAAGTTTTATCTGTCAACGTAGCCTGCCACTTTTTTTGCCCGCGTTGTAGGTATCGACCTAACTTGTTGTCCGAAATAGCGGGTTCTGAACTAGATCAAGCTGACGAGATCGCAAAACCGAGATACTTTCGCGCAATTGTGGTCCGGAACCTCCCCGACAGCGGCTTGCCGGGCCCGTCACTGAGGTGTCATGGCGGCCAGCCTGTGCATGAGTCCCGGCAAGCGCACCATCTCGCTTCACCGTGTGAGCCATGGACGCAATCTCTTGCCCAGAAACGGCGCAACGTAGACACCGTTCACCCCGGTGAGCACCAGCGCAACAAGGAACAAAGACACCGGACCTGGAAGGTTTTGCGTGAGCGGTTGCAGCGCGTAGTAGATAAGGATCAGCAGGGGATAGACACCCAACATGCTGGCGACCCAGGCCTTCCAGTAGCGCGGCGCGGCTGGCGGTTTCGGGTCCGTATCGTTGGCCGACACCTGGTGTCCTTCCGCCACCAAAGCAAAGCTCAGTCTCTCTTCGAGGTCACGGGCCAATGCGGCTATTTCGTCTCGGAGCGACTCGGATATTTCTTCCCCACGCAGGGTAAGCAAAAAGGTGAACTCCTCAGAGCTAGTCTGGTTCTGCACCGACACTGGCCTGTCAGGTCGGCAGCAATCTAGGTGATCGGGAACGAAATCGTTGATCGCCTTCGCGACGACCGCGGCCTGTACAAGGGGCGCTCTGATTGAAACCGACAGCTCGGAGATCGCGTCGGCGCCAATACTAAGCTGTTTTGGCCCAAGTTCTTCCGGCCCCCGTGTTTCATTCATTTTCTGAACCTCGACATACTTTGCGCCGGTTGCGAAATGATCAGTTCCCACCTACGGAAGTGGCCGCCTGTGTTCGGTGTCATAGGCCGACCGGCCCGGACCAACCTTAAAAATTGGCCCAGACCAAATGCCGCCTCTGGGTTGAATCCCTCGATGACCAGACTGCACTTCAATAGGGGCAACCTGCTGAGGCGCCACAGCTAGGCACTGTCGACGTGGGCGCTTTCTGTCGTGAAAGCGATCTGCCGGATTAGCATTGCGACAATCACCAAAATACAGATCGCGGATACCGCCAAATATGGGCTTACGGCGCCAATCGCAGCGATGGGAAGTACGCCCCTTTCGATTGCAGTGAGTTGCGTCTTGACCAAGCCTTCCAGAGAGGCTGCGACCGCGAGGGCTCCGGCAAACGCACCCACGACGGCCAAGGTGTTTGCCAGGGGGCCAAGTTCTAGGAGGATACCCGGGTTCCACACGAAGGCGAAGGGCAGCAGGAAGCCGACGACGGCTAGCCGGACTGCAGAGAACGCGATCTTGAAGGGGTCTTCGTCGGCAATCGCTGAGGCCGCGATTGCAGCCACAGCAATCGGTGGCGTCAGTGCCGAGAGAATCGCGTAGTAGAGCAGAAACATCTGGCTCGGCAACGTCGGGAAACCGAGCTTTGCCAGCGCCGGTCCGACCAGCACGGCTGCCAGGATATACGCACTGGGCGTTGGCATCCCGAGACCGAGAACAATCGTGACGACCGCGGCGATAACGAGTGTCAGCAGTGGTTGCATGTTGCTGACAGTCAAAATGACGTTCGCGGATTTCATTCCAAGGCCGGTCATCGACAAGCCGCCAATCACAAGACCGGCCGCGGCACAAGCGCCGGCGACTGGCAGAATCTGGAGCGTAGTCGCCCCCAGCCCTTCCACCAACTGCCACAGTGACAGCCGTGTGTCTTTCAGCATCATCGCGGACAGGATGGTTACCAGAACTCCGACACCGGCTGTGAAGGTCGGGGAATACCCCAGAATGAGGGCGACGATGATGCCGATGATCGGCAGCAGGAAAACCCATCCGGTCCTGAATGTTTCCTTTGCTGAAGGTATTTCGTCTGCAGAGGGTCGAAGGTTGTGCTTGACTGACCGGAAGTGAACCTGAGCGAAGACACCCGTGTAGTATAGAAGCGCCGGCACCAGAGCGGCGAGCACGATGGCGTTGTAGGAAATGCCGGAATACTCGGCCATGATGAAGGCTGCTGACCCCATGATCGGAGGCATCGCGCTTCCGCCAGACGACGCCGCGACTTCCACCGCCCCCGCGAACCGTGCCCGATAGCCGAGTCGCTTCATGACAGGGATCGTGATCGACCCCGTTGCAACAACATCGGATGTTGGGCTCCCGGACATCGTGCCGTACAGGCCCGACGAAATGATCGCGATTTTGGCGGGGCCGCCGCGCGCATTGCCGGTCACAAGCGCTGCAAGGTTGAAAAAGAAGTCCCCTCCCCCGGCCTTGGCCAGGAATGTTCCAAACATCACGAACAGGAAAACATAGCTGGCAACGACCTGAAGCGGCACGCCAAAAAGTCCATCGGTGGTGAAAACCAGAATATCCAAGAGATAGCTGAACTCGCTGACGCGATGCCCGAATGGCGGCGGCAGAAGAGAGCCAAACAGATTATAAATCAGGAAGAGGGCGACAACGCCGGTCAGGCCTAGGCCGGTGGTCCGGCGGGTCGCTTCGATGGTCAGAAACAACAAGGCTGAGCCAAAGAAAAACTGATCGGTTGTGAATTCGTCGAGTAGACTGATCCGGTCCGCAATCGCTCCCGAGGTCACGTAGAAATACACCCCTGTGGCCAGGCTCAGCGCAGAGAGAACCCAATCATAGATCGGAATGCTGTCCGGCGCGCGCGAGGTCGCGCCGATCGCGAGGAAGAGAATCGTGAAAATGCCCGATACGAACAGAATGCCCTGAATGAGCGGATCGGAGATGATGAAGAGGTTCGAGTGGATTACCCAAACCGCGAATGCCGCCGCCAGAACCATGACGATGGTTCTCATCGGCGAGCCTAAATTTCTACGACGACCGGTTTCTGTAAGCGAAGGAAAATTCATGTAGACCCCGTATAAGGCAGAGAAGAGAAAGAACCGCGATGTATGGGCCGCGCGATGACATGACGTGACATCTCACGTAGCCACCGCGGGGCATTGCTCTGTGCAGTCCATGAGTGGGCCGGCGCGTGTCGTTGCAGCGCGCGCCGGCCGGATCGCGGGATCGACCTTACTTGAGCAGACCCAGTTCCTTGTAGGCACGCTCCGCACCAGGATGGAACGGCAGCGTGGTCTGCGACGTCAGAAGTTCCGGTGTGAGCGCCTGCATCGCCTTATGCACGCCGCGGATCTCGTCGATATTGGACGCGATGCTCTTTGCGAGCATGTAGCCAGTTTCTTCCGGCAGTACATCGGAAGTGATTACCATCGCACCCAGTGCGAGCGTGACGACATCTTCGGTCTGGTTCTTGTAGCTGTCGGCTGGAATTGTGAACGTGCCGGTTCCGAAACGCTCGTTGGTCGCAGCGATGATGTTTTCGGGAACGCTGAGCAACACGACGTCATTGCCCTCGTCAACTTTACGGAACGACGAATGTCCGATGAAAATGCCGTTGATCACCATATCGGTGCGGCCGTCTGCAATCAGATCTGCTTGCTGTGACGAACCACCGCGGACAAGCACGCCGCCATTGGACTCGATCGTGGCTTCGTCGTAGCCCGCCTCTTCGAGCATGAAGGTCGTGATGTTGGCGACGATGTTCCCGGCATTGTTGTTCGCAACACGGATCGCCGCGCCGGACGTCGCGAGGTCGTCAATGCTGTCGATGCCATATTCTTCGGCAAGAGACTTCTTGATGAAGAAGTGCATCGGCGCCCAGTTGTACATGTAGCCGATGGCTTGAAGGTTCTCGATCGGCGCGTCAAACGGTTCGTCCCCTGCGAGGGCCAGCTTGATCTCGGCATCATGTGCCATCCCCAGGTCGGTCCGTTCACGGCCCAGAAGGCCGATGTTCGCAAAGCCACCCCCGGTGGCCTGATAGGTCACCACGCCGCTCGGGTCATCCGCCTTGACGGCACGGTCAATACCAGCGCCCAGAAGCGACCAAAGCCCCGAGGGATTGCCGCCTGAAAGGGTCACATTAACGCTTTCTGCGGAAGCAGCGCTCGCAAGAACCGCAAGGCCGATCGATGCGGCAACGGCTTTGATTGGAAATTTCATGTCTTCCTCCCTGTTTTCAGTAGACATCTAATATTAGATATCTATCTTTAATGCCAATAGTCTATCCACTCGCACCCGTCAACCCTGATTGAAGTCGAGATTATTGTTCAGCGAAAGCCACTCAGGTCATAGTTCCTGACGCGGAACACGCCGAAGCCGTGTGTCCGGCGTAGGTGCTTTGTCGTGACGCACTATCAACCCGTGGAGCCCCGGAGCAGCAGGCCTCAAACCCCCGCCCCCATAGGCTCTCTATGTCCGCCACCGCCATTGAATGGCCCGCGCCGGACCCTCGGCACGCATGGCTCGCGATTCAGTTTTCTGTGTTGCCCTTGGTCGGGGGAACACGGACCCCTCTGGCGGCCGCATCCTGTTCGTCATTTTCGAGGTTCCGGATCATCACGGCAAGTGCGTGTCGCAAGTCTTCCTGAGCTTTCTTGGACAGTCCCGCCATCGCTGCATCGTTCACTTCGAGCGCCAGAGGTTCGAGAACGTCGCGCAGCTCCAAGCCCTTCCGCGTCAGAAACGCGTGCTGGCGCCGTTTGTTGCCCTCGACGTTGCGTCGCTCTATGAAACCCAATTCTTCCATTTTGATGAGCGCGGTGTGGGCGGTGGGTTCGGTGAGATGCGCCCGGTCGCTCAGTTCGCGTTGCGACAACCCGTCTTCCTGCCAGAGGATGCGCAGGAAAATCCACTGACCGAACGTAACATTTTCCGTTTGCAGGCGAAGTTGAAGAGCCCGGTTGAAACCGCGGGCCGCCAATCGCACCAGTCGGGCCAAGCGCTCGTCGGGGCGGACAGGCACATGGCTTGATTGCTTTTCTTTCATCGCATCGCTCACGGCCTGTCTCCACACATGGTTTTTATCCAAACAGCGCGCCCGCCCGGACTTGATAGCTAGGAACTCCAGAGTTCTGCCGCACGCCTTTGGCGGCGGCACAACCCTAGCGTGGCGCGCGCAACATAGGTGCCGAGCCTTGGTGCAAAGTCAAGACATGGAAGACGGGGTGCCTATCGTTGGGCCCGAGTATGGACTTTCTTCCGGGGTGGTTTTGCCCCTGTGTCGGGATTGTGCGCCGGTTGCTTTCCAGAACGCGACCATCATGCGCCGACACCTGCCTTGCACCACTGTGCCGCACAGCGCCGGGCAACCGTTGTGTAACGCCTCCGGCAAACCCGGCGCGGTTCACGGCCATTCAATAGGTGCAAGGAACATAGGCTCTGCAGTTCAGCTGTGCACACCGTTCGCGCGGAGGGGCTGGTCAGTTCAGATCGTTCAACTTTTGTCGCCAGCGTTCCACCACATCGGGGTTCCTGACATATGTCGGCAGATCACCTTTCATGATGCGTGTTGCGTTTTCGACGAGGACGTCGGGCATGACCGTGTAGAGATCAATGGTGTGGCCCAGGATATGCGGGGTGAGGATCACCCGGTCGAGGCCGCGCAGCGGGTGGTCGGCGGGCAGCGGTTCGGTTTCCGTCACGTCCAGCCCCGCACCAGCCAGGTGCCCTGCGGTCATCACCCGCACCAGCGCATCCTCGTCAATGAGACCCCCGCGCGAGGTGTTGATCAGAACCGCATCCGGCTTCATCATGCGCAGTTCAGCCTCGCCAATCATGCCCCGTGTCTGCGCGTTCAACGGCACATGCAGGCTCACCACATCACACGTGGTCAGCAGCGCGTCGCGCTCCACCAACCGTACGCCCGTAGGCGCGGTATCCGGTGTCAGGAACGGATCGTGCACCAGGATCTGTGCCGGCTCGAACGCCAGCAGTCGCTCGATCACCCCGGCCCCGATCCGGCCAGACCCGATCAGGCCGATCGTCCGGCCCCGCACCATCCGCGCATACATCTGCTGCGGCCGGCCCGCATTTTCGCGTAGCAGGCGTTCGGATTCATGCAGCCGGTACAGCAGCACCAGCATCAGCATCACTGTCGCCTCTGACATCGCCAGAAAGTTCTCGGGCGTTGCACCATTGGCCACGATCAGACCACGCGCGGCACAGGCCTCCAGATCGACCGCATCCACCCCGATCGTCGGAAAGACCAGCGCCCGCAGCCGTGGCGAGGCATCCAGATCCGCCTCGCTCAGCCGCGACCGCGAGCTGGCCACGATGATATCAACGTCCGACAGCAGCGCCTGCCGTTGCTCTCCCGTCAGCCGCAGCGGAACACCCGGGGTGATCTGGGGGCCGCGAACGACCTCCCAGCCTTCGGCCCGCAGCCGATCCGTTGCGGTGTCCAACACCTCTTCCAGCACAGGATCCTGCGCAATATAGATCTTCGGGGTCATCATCAGTCGCTCCGCGTCAGGCCAGCGACCATGTTGGGGTTATACCCCGGCTGGACACGTGCATCGATCACTACGCTCTTGCCCGCGCGCACCATCTCGACGCCCTGTTTGATCGCCTCGACCAGCTCGCCCGCGGTAAAGACCGGGCCGATCCCTTCGCAGCCCTGCGCCCGCGCAACTCCGGCAATGTCGATATCCGGATCACCGATACGCTGGCCGATCCACTTGTTCTCGACCGGGCGGTTGCGGGCCACGGCCACGCGTTCCTGGTGCACCTCGTCATTGTAGAACGAGCGATTGTTCGACACCACCGCCAGGAACGGAGTGCCATAATGCGCCGCCGTCCAAAATGCCGAGGCCGCCATCATGAAGTCGCCGTCCCCAAGAACCGCAACAGGCAGCCGGTCGCTGTCTTTCAGCGCCAGCGCCGCCCCGATCAGCATCCCAGGACCCGAGCCGATCCCCGCGCCGCCATCCGAACCCAGGAAGTCCAGCGGATGACGGAAGTGCCACGCCTCGCCCGCCCAACCCAACGGCAAACGCACAAAGCTGGCACAGACACCTTCCAAACCTTCGCCAAGCGCCCCGGCCAGCGTCATGATATCAAGCTCAACATCTGCATCGGGGGCGTTCAGCGCGGGTTTGACCGGCAAATCACCGGGCATCTCGCCCGCCCCTACACCCAGGGCATCGGCAATCGCATGCATCGCAACATCCGGGCCACAGGCCAGGTGCAGATCCAGCGCAGGCAGCGCCTGATGCTCCATCCCCCAGCCATTGTGCAGCTGATAATCCAGCGACGCCTGGATCACCTGCGCCGTCACTTCGCCCGCCAGTTTCAGCGTACCCGCGACATCCAGCCAGTCCAGGCTCAGGATCACATCGGCCTCGCGCAGCACCGCGCCCGCCGCGTCGTCGATGAAGAAGGCTGGTTTACCCCGATGCTGCGGGTGATCCGTCGGGAAAGACGCCCCGATCCGGATATCCGTCAGAACCTTCGCCCCCAGCCCCTCGACAAAGGCCACACGCCGCGCCCAATCCGCCGGATCGCGCGACACCCGCCCCGCCAGCACCACAGGCGCCTTGGCGTTCTTCAGCAGGTCCGCCGCACGTGCCACGCCTTCGGCCGAAGGAGCCGCAGGCAAAGGCGGCTGGTAACGCGCAAAATCCGGCAGCGCCGGGGCCTGCGCGTGCTGCTTTTCCTGGATCGACACATCAAAGTTCACATAGGTCGGCCCTTTCGGCTCGCTCCGCGCAATCACATCCGCCCGCAACATCGATTCCAGCGCCGCCTCCATCGAGCCAGGCTGATCGTCCCATTTCACATAATTCCGGATCATCGACGCCTGGTCACGGCAGGTATGCAGCCAGTCAATCCAAGGACGCCGCAGCGCCGCATCAACCGGCCCCGTCGCACCATAGATCAGCACAGGAACCCGATCACACCATGCGTTGAAGATCGCCATCGTCCCGTGCATCAGACCCACATTGCTGTGCAGGATCACCGCCAATGGCTCCCCCGTCACTTTCGCATAGCCATGCGCAATCGCAACCGCATGCTCTTCGTGCAGACACAACAGCATCTGCGGATCTTCATTACCAAGGTGGTTCACAAGGCTGTCGTGCAAACCTCGAAAGCTCGACCCAGGGTTCAGCGCAACATACTTCACCCCCAAACCTCGCAACATATCCGCAAATACATCGCTACCCCAAACTCCCAAACTATCCGACGATACTGGGCGCTCAACCGGCAATGGAATTCCTTCACTCATATCTTCAGACCTCTCTTTACGATGTGTTGGTGCGGCAACCCCATTTGGAAAGGCGCACCAAATAAGATTTCGTTGTCCGCCGAAAGGACGGGAATTGTTCAGCACTGACAGTCTGGAGTGGTTCAGAGGATCAGAAATCCAAACCGAAATCGACGGTTCCCGCCGAATGGGTCAAAGCACCGGAGGAAATATAATCCACATTTACCGATGCGATTTCGCGCAAACGGCCAAGGGTCACATTCCCGCTGGCTTCTGTCTTCGCCCGCCCGTCAATGCGCTTTACGGCTTCGGCCATGTCTTCGGTCGACATATTGTCAAACATGATGACATCTGCGCCCCCGGTCTGAAGCACCTCGTCCAACTGATGCAAACCGTCGATCTCGATCTCAACCACGACCATGTGACCCACATTTCGCTGAACGGCTTCCAGCACCTGTTTGATGCCACCAGCCGCTGCGATATGGTTGTCCTTGATCAGGATTGCATCGGACAGGGAAAACCGGTGATTGTGGCCGCCGCCATGCAAAATCGCGAGTTTCTCGACAAGCTTCAGCCCCGGTGTGGTTTTGCGCGTACAGGTGATACGTGTCTTGGTACCCGCAAGTTCCTGCACATAGGACGCTGTCAAAGTTGCCGTCCCGGACAACCGCCCGGCAAAGTTCAGGGCAACACGCTCTGCGGCAAGGATCGACGCCGCCGATCCCTCTATACGCATCAAGGTATCGCCCGTTTTGCAGGCCGTACCATCCGCGACAACAGTCTCGACAATAAGATCGGGATCAATCAGCCGAAACGCCAGAGAGGCCACCTGCATCCCAGAAACAACCGCGTCCTGCCGTGCACGCATTTGCGCCTTGTAGCGCGTGCCTTCAGGCAGAACGGAACGGGTTGTCACGTCGCCTGCTGCACCCAGGTCCTCCACAATGGCGTTCCGAACCATAGGTTCGAGGATGATATCGGGGACGTTCGCAACATTGCTCATTATTTTTCAGATCCTTGTCGGTTTGCAGAAGGGGCAGGAAGGGATGGTCTCATCCCGGCCAAAGCAATCAATAAAGAAAAAGCTTTTGGATCCCAGACCCCGTTCGCACATTACCTACGCACCGGGTCACTGACCCGACAGATTGATATGCACATTCTTTTCATGGGTGAAGGAAATCAGCTCGCCAATACCTTCTTCGCGCCCGATACCCGATTGTTTGACCCCGCCGAACGGGGCACCAAGGAAATGCCGGCCAACTTCGTTAACCCAAACAAACCCGGCCTCGACGCGTGCAGCCGTACGATGAGCCGTCACCAAGTCCCGAGTCCAAATTGCGCAGGTCAGCCCAAGCTCAAGTGCATTGACCTCGTTCAGCATGGAATCTTCGTCCGACCATTTGCGAACCGCAAGAACTGGCCCGAAAATCTCTTCACGGGCGATACGCATCTGCGGCGTTACATCCGCAAAAATCGTCGGCGCGATGAAGCTTCCCTGTGCCAGCGCACCTTCGGTCACCGCATGGCCGCCGGTTACGGCACGCGCGCCTTCGCTCATGGCGGATTCGATGAAGTCCATGATCCGATCGAACTGTGTCCGGCTGACGATCGCCCCCATCGTGGTCTCCGGCTCTGTCGGAATGCCTGGCTTGTACCGTTCGACAGCCGCTTTGAGATGCGAGATGACCGCATCGTGGATGTCTACATGCAAGAAAGCGCGGCTCGTCGATCCGCAAGATTGCCCGCACCAGCCGAAATTCATGCCGCCGACGATCGCATCGGCGATCATCTTCGGATCGCTGTCCGGATAGGCGATCAGCGCGTTCTTGCCGCCGAGTTCGAGCAGCACTGGTTTGACGGTGTCGCTCGCGCTGCGCATCACCGCCCGGCCCGCGGGTACGGAGCCGATGAGTGTGACCTTGGCGACGTCGGGATGTTCGGCCAGCCCAGCTCCTGCCTCGACGCCGCCCGGCAGAACATTGAACGTGCCTTTAGGCAGCAGGCCATCGATGAGCTCCGCCAGCCGCAGCGAAGACAACGGAGCCTGAACCGGCGGCTTGATGATGACGGCATTGCCTGCGGCCAGAGGCGCTGCCATCTTTCCGCCGCAGAACATGAACGGGTGATTAAAGGCAAGAATCCGTGCAACCACGCCCATCGGCTGGCGTAGGGTCATGTTGATGCGCTCTGGTCCCATAGGGATCGTATCGCCCTTCATTTCGGTCACAAGACCGGCGAAAAACTCCATCTGCGCTGCCGCAATCGCGGCGTCGCCGCGCATTTCAGTATAGGGGTTGCCACAGTTTGCAGCGTCCATCATCGCCAGTTCATCGCCATGCTTTCGCAAGAGATTTGCGATTTCCTTCAGGATACGTGCGCGTTCCAGCGGCACAACATCCCGCCATACCTCGAACCCTTCTTTCGCTGCCGCAACCGCCGCATCGACATCGGCGCGACTTGCCGTCGCAACCGACCCGATCCGCTCGCCGGTTCCTGGGTTGAAAGTGTCTTCGTACTTTCCCTCTAGTGGCGGCACCCATGCGCCGCCGTAGTAGAGATGGGCTGGTTCTTGAAGAGAGAGCTTCGCGTCTAGTTTCAGATTTTCCATCTAAGGTATCCTCCCGGCTTGAGGTCCTAATAACTTAGACTTCTAAATAATGTCAATCAGAGAACCCGCCCGAGGGCCGATTGGACGCCAAGCAAGTGCGGCAAGTATGTTTCAATCGTCTGCTTCGGTGTCCAGCCGGCAGACGACAAACCGATATTGAGAGCAGCGACGGTCAAACCCTTGCGATCATTCAGCGGAACAGCGATTGACCGTAAGCCCGTTTCCACTTCCTGGTCCACAAACGCATATCCGTCCTCTCTCGCAGCATCGATCCGGCACAAGGTCAGAACTGGGTCGAGTATTGAGAACTTGGTCCGCGGGGTAAGGTCCGAGCGTCTGACAAGCAGGTCAGCCTCTTCGCGAGGCAGCGCAGCCAACAGAACCCTTCCCATCGAGGTGCAATGGGCGGGGAGTCGTGACCCAGGCATGAGCCCGATGGACATCACACGTTTCTGCGCCGCGCGCGCGATATACACGATCTCGGTCTCATCGAGCAGTGCCACGGAACAGCTTTGACCAATTTGCTCGGAGAGTTGGTCAAGCCAAGGTTGGACAATCTGCGAGAGCGGTAGGGAAGCAAGTGCGGCCACTCCGAGCCGTAGGATGCGCGGGGTAAGAGTAAAAAACTTACCGTCATAGTCGGCGTAACCTTCGCGGTGGAGCGTCAACAGTACGCGTCGCGTAGCAGCGCGATCCAAGCCACTGGCGACGGCAGCTTCGGATATCGAAAGACGCGGGGATGTGGGTCCGAAGGCTTCGATCACTTTCAGCCCCTTGGCGAGCGATGCGATGTAGTCGGTGGGATTGTTCAACATGCGAACGCTGATATACACATGTTGAAAAAAGATCAATATATGAACATTTTACTCGCTACGGCGGTAATCTAGGGATATTTCGAAGGGTATCTAAGGAGGATCCTGATGAACAAAACATCGCCCAGCCTCGCTGACGCGGTTGCGGATATCCCCGATGGCGTACAGGTTATGATCGGTGGCTTTGGAGGCTCCGGAGCCCCGATCGAACTGATCCACGCTTTAATCGACCGCTTTCGTGCCACCGGCAGCCCCAAGAATCTTACCGTGATAAACAATAACGCGGGAAACGGCGCGATCGGAATCGCCGCGATGATCAAAGCGGGGATGGTCAGGAAGATGATCTGCTCTTTCCCGCGCAGCTCCAACGCCGAGGCATTCAACGAAAAATACCTGGCAGGCGAAATCGAGCTCGAGTTGATCCCGCAGGGTACATTGGCCGAACGCATTCGCGCGCGCGGAGCAGGCATTCCCGCTTTTTATACGCCAACTTCTTTTGGTACCGAGCTTGCCGAAGGCAAGCCGACAGAGACGTTCGACGGCAAGATGTACGTGCAAGAGTTGTGGTTGAAGGCCGACTTCGCCCTGATCAAAGGCCATGATGGTGACGAGACCGGCAACCTTACCTATCGTTTGGCTGGCCGGAACTTCAATCCGTTGATGGCGATGGCTGCCGATCGCACGATTGCGCAGGTCTCCAACCTCCGCGCACCCGGCTCCATCGATCCTGAGGCGGTAGTTACCCCCGGAATCTTCGTCGACAAGATTGTCGAGGTTCCCGCGCCTCAACAAGAAGAAGTACTCGTGCGTAGGGGGGTGGTCTACTGATGTCCGGTTTCAATTTAATGGAAGACAAACTGACGAACGCGCAGATCGCGTGGCGTGCCGCTCAGGATATCGAAGATGGTTCCTATGTGAACCTCGGTATCGGATTTCCCGAGATGATCGCCAAGTTCCAGCCCGATGGCCGCGATGTAACCTATCATACCGAGAACGGCGTGCTGGGATTCGGAAAAGCCCCTGCGGAGGGACAGGAAGACTGGGATCTTATTAATGCGGGCAAAAAGGCGATTACATTGAAGCCCGGTGCATCCTTTTTCCATCATGCCGACAGCTTTTCGATGGTGCGCGGTGGCCACCTCGATCTGGCCGTTCTTGGCGCGTATCAGGTCGCCCAGAACGGCGATCTGGCGAACTGGCGCGTAGGCACCAAAGGCGTGCCGGCCGTGGGTGGAGCAATGGACCTTGTGCATGGGGCCAAGCGTGTGGCGGTTGTAACTGACCATGTAACCAAGGATGGCGGCCCGAAACTGGTCGAGGCCTGTACTTTCCCGCTGACAGGCGTCGGGTGCGTGACCCGCGTCTACACCTCTCTGGCCGTGATTGACATCGAAGATAGCAAATTCGTGCTTCGTGAAAAACTGCCGGGCATCACTTTGGACGCCTTGCAGGCGGTGACTGGCGCGACGTTGCACATTGTTGGCGAAGTTGCCGAACTCAATGTTCCCGAGGGAATCTCATGACTGACGTATACATATGCGACTACATCCGCACACCAATCGGCCGCTTTGGCGGTGCGCTTTCCTCCGTCCGCGCTGACGACCTTGCCGCGATTCCGCTTCGGGCCATTGCCGCGCGCAATCCGGGCCTCGACCTTGCCGCGATCGACGAGGTGATCTTCGGCTGCGCCAATCAGGCTGGCGAAGACAACCGCAACGTCGCCCGCATGGCGCTGCTTCTCGCAGGCTATCCCGAGACGGTGCCGGGTACGACGATGAACCGACTTTGCGGCTCGGGTATGGATGCGGTCATCACTGCAGCTCGGGCGATCAAATCCGGCGAGGCCGAGCTGCTTGTCGCCGGAGGGGTAGAGAGCATGTCGCGCGCGCCATTCGTGATGCCCAAGGCCACCTCCGCCTTCTCGCGGGCCAATGAGGTCCACGACACCACTATCGGCTGGCGTTTCGTTAACAAGCTGATGAAGGAACAATATGGCGTCGACAGCATGCCCGAGACGGCAGAGAATGTGGCCGAAGATTTTGGCATCTCGCGCCCCGATCAGGATGCCTTCGCCTTGCGCTCGCAGCAGAAAGCGGCCAAAGCCCAAGTCAATGGCCGTTTGGCCCAGGAGATCGTGCCGGTTACGATCCCGCAGCGCAAAGGTGATCCTCTGGTCATCGACACCGACGAGCATCCGCGTTCCACGACTACATACGAAGGCCTGAAAAAACTTCGGCCCTTCGTGAAAGCCGATGGCACTGTGACAGCGGGCAACGCCTCTGGCGTGAATGACGGGTCTGCCGCTTTGATCCTTTCGACGAAAGAAGCTGCCGAAAAGCATGGGCTTAAGCCGATCGCCAGAGTGCTCGGCGGGGCAACCGCCGGCGTGGCGCCGCGCATCATGGGCTTCGGCCCGGCTCCGGCCTCGAGAAAGCTTCTGGCGCGTCTTGGCCTGCGCCAAGAGGAGTTCGCAGTGATTGAGCTTAACGAAGCTTTCGCCTCGCAGGGCCTCGCCACGTTGCGTAATCTTGGGATTGCTGATGATGACGTGCGTGTGAACCCCAATGGCGGGGCAATCGCGTTGGGTCATCCGCTGGGCATGTCGGGTGCGCGGATTACTGGCACCGCGATGCTTGACCTCAAGCCTGGTGAGAAATCGCTATCCACCATGTGTATCGGTGTAGGACAGGGTATTGCTATTGCGCTAGAAGCCGTCTGACTGGCTCAACGACGGGCGCAATCCTCTTCAACCCGCCGGTGCAGAAGCCGCGCCAGCAGATCGGCATGGCTGTCTTCGTCGAACGTGAACTTGCGTGTCAGACCAACCGCCCCGGCCATGTAATCCGACTTTAGATCGAGCGCAGCAAGGCTGCCGCGCGCAATTTCCCGCGCCACGACGCCGCGCGAGATGAACCAGAGCATCTCAGAACCTTCGAGAAGCGTTTGCGCCGCCGGCAGGGCCACCGTCTCGAACACCGGTGTGAGATCGGATAACCCCATCGCGGCAAGGTATTGATCCACGCTCTGACGAATGATCGCACCGGGGTTGGGCAGGATGAGGGGATAGCGTAGCAGAGCGTCGGTCACCGGCAGATCCAGCGCTGGATGTCCGGCGCGCGCCACCAGCAAGATCGGCTCGTCATAGAGATACTCGAAAGACAGGCCTGCCATGTCGGCTGCCCGTGGCATGCGCCCGACCATAAGGTCAATCTTGCCGCCGCGCAGTCGTTCGAGCAGGTAGTGGTTCGGCCCAGTGATTATACCGATCCGCGCATCCGGGCGCGCCTGCGAGAATGCAAGAGCGACCGAGGGGAAGAACCCACCGGCCACGGTCGGCAGCAACCCAACCTTCACCAGCCCCGCCGCCACCTGCCCCGACAGGTCGCGCACCCCTGCCTCGAGGCTTTGCAGCGCGGCGCGGGCATGAGCACGAAAATTCTCACCTGCCGGGGTTAAGACGGCCCGCCGCCCTGTACGCTCGAAGAGATGCGCGCCAAGCAGCCCCTCCAGTTCCGAGATCGTTTTTGACAATGCCGGCTGCGACACGTTCCGTTGCCGCGCCGCAGCAGAGATTGTTCCGGCTTGAGCAACGGTCAGGAAAGCTTCGAGATGGCGCAGTTTCAGACCATTAGGTATATCCATTTGGTTATAGCTTTTGGCCAAGATCATATTTTTGTAAAGGGAAAAGTTATGCCAAATTATCGGCAGGAGGATACCATGCAGGCATTGAAACGCGATTGGGGCACCACGCATCTGCGCGCCACTGACGGCGAAGGTGTCGCGCTTGTCTTCATCAATTCGCTCGGCACAGACCTGCGGATGTGGGACGATGTCGTCGCGCTTCTACCCGCGGGCTGGTCGAACTTGCGCATGGACAAGCGCGGTCACGGGCTGAGCAGTACCGCGCCGCGGGGATATGGCATTCCAGAGCTGGCCGAGGACGTGCTGGCCGCGATGGACCATATCGGTCTCGCTCAGGCGGTGATCGTCGGTTGCTCCATCGGCGGCCTGATCGCGCAGCACATCGCGCTCATGGCGCCGGATAGGGTGATCGGCTTGGTGCTTTCGAATACCGCCCCAATGCTGGGAAATGCGGATAGCTGGCTGAGTCGGATCGAGGGTGTACGCACTAATGGCATGGCGGCAATGGCAGACGGCATCCTACAGCGGTGGTTCGGCCCCGATATGCTTGCGACTCTTGAAACCGATCTGTGGCGGGCGCTGCTCACCCGGACAGATACGGAAGGCTATATAGCCACTTGCGCGGCGATCGCCGGCACCGACATCACCGACCGCCTTCGCGAAATCACCCAGCCCGCGCTGGTGATCGGCGGCTATCACGATCAGGCGACGCCGCCGGACGTGGTCGAAAAGCTCGCCGCCGCCCTGCCCCGCTCCGATTTAGTCATGTTCGACCGCTCCGGCCATCTTCCTGCGGTAGAGCAGCCAAAGGTATTTGCCCACACCCTGATGAATTTCGTGGAAAGGATCATCCCATGACAGAGACGTTCGACAAAGGCATGCAAGTGCGCCGCGAGGTGCTGGGCGAGGCCCATGTGGACCGGGCAGAGGCAGGCAAGACCGAATTCGACTTGCCGTTTCAGTCGTTGATCACCGAAAGCGCATGGGGAACTGTTTGGGCGTCGGAGCGGATCACCCGACGCGAACGCTCGATGTTGACCCTCGCACTGCTGGCCGCGACAGGAAATTTCGAGGAAATTCCAATGCATATCCGGGCTACCGCCAATACCGGTGCCTCGAAAGCGGATGTCGCCGAGGCGCTGCAACACGTCGCGATCTATGCTGGCGTGCCGAAAGCCAACCACGCGCTAAAGCTGGCCAAGCAGACTTATGCGGAAATGGAGGAAAGTATCTAATGACTGACCATGGACCACTGATTCCGCGCAACCGCGCGATCCACCCCGAGCCCTATGATCCTGGCTACAAAACGAGCGTCGCGCGCTCGCCCTTCCTGCCGTTGCTTTCGATGGAGAGCACTCCCTCGGAAGAGACTGGTCCGAGATTCGGCCACACGAAGCTCGGCGCGCTCGACAACAACCTGATCTTGAACTGGACAAAGGGTGCTGCTCCCGCCGTGGGCGAACGCATCCTGGTGCATGGCCGCTTGCTGGACGAGATGAACCGCCCGATACCGAACGCGCTAATAGAGATCTGGCAGGCTAATGCGGGTGGGCGCTACCGGCACAAGAAAGACACCTATTTCGCACCGCTCGACCCAAATTTCGGCGGCTGCGGTCGGACCATCACGGATGAAAACGGATACTACGAATTCTTGACCATTCGTCCAGGGGCTTACCCCTGGCCTAACCGTGCCAATGACTGGCGTCCGATGCACATCCACTTTTCGATATTTGGCCACAGCTTCGGCCAAAGGTTAATCTCGCAGATGTATTTCGAGGGCGATCCGCTCATCAATCACTGCCCGATCGCCGCGACCATCAAGGATCGCAGCCAGCTCGACCGGCTGGTCGCGCCGCTCGATTTCTCGAAATCGCGCCCACTCGATTTTCTCGCCTATAAATTTGACATTGTTTTGCGGGGTCGCCGTCAGACCATGTTTGAAAACAAGCTGGAGGGCATGTGAAATGGTTCAGAAACTTGAAACACTGATCGAAAGCGCCTCGCAAACGGCGGGTCCTTATGTCCATATCGGCCTGATGCCTACCTATGCGGGAAACGCAGGATACTATGACGAAGAGATTGGCACCACGCCTTTTCTGGATGAAAGCAAGGCCAAGGGTGAGATCGTTGAGATCGTTGGCTCCGTATTTGACGGCACCGGCTGGGCGATGCGAGATGCGTTGATCGAGAGCTGGCAATGCGATGCTGGGGGCGTGTTTCCGGGCGATAAAAGCGCCGATCCGGCCTTTACAGGCCATTGCCGCTTTGCGGCCGACGCGGAAAGCGGCGAGTTTACCTTGCGCACAGTCAAACCTGGCTCTTACCAGGGGCGCGGTGGAGTCGAGAGCGCGCCTCATATTTCCCTTTGGGTCGTCGCACGTGGGATTAACGTAGGTCTCAATACCCGGATCTATTTCGAAGACGAGGACAACGCCAATGACCCGTTGCTGATCCGAATCGAACAGCGACCACGGGTGAATACCCTGATCGCCAAGAAAACCGGCGACGGCAAGTACCGCTTCGACATTCGACTACAGGGCGAGGGCGAGACGGTTTTCCTCGACATCTGACCAGATCGGGAAAAGCGGCATCATATAGATTGGTCATCCCGCGCTTTCGGCGCACCATAAGGAGCTCGCTATGAGCGCTTCAGTGTTTGAGAGTCCGTGGCTATCCGGTCTGTTCGGCGATGACGCTATGGCAGCGATCCTCTCTCCGGAACGGCATCTTCAGCACATGCTCGCCTTCGAGGCGGCATGGTCGCGGGCCTGTGGCCGGGCAGGACTGATTGACGCAACTCTGGCCGAGACAGCTGCACAAGCAATCGAAGTTGCCAAACCCGATCTAACCGATCTTACCAAAGGTACGGCGCAGGATGGTCTGCCGGTGCCGAGTCTGGTCAAACAGCTTAAGGCTATCGCACCTGAAGAAGCCGTCCACATGGGCGCTACTTCTCAGGATGTGGTCGACACCACGACAGTCCTGGTTCTGCGAGAGGCTTCATTGCTCATCACCAACAGATTGATTGAATTGGAGAAATTCCTCAAGGAGCTAGAAGAGCGGTTCGGGGATGAACCGTTAATGGGGCGCACAAGAATGCAGGCCGCCACGGTGATCAAGGTACGTGATCGGGTTCTACCCTGGCGCCTGCCTTTGGCCGAGCATCGGGTGCGGCTGGATCAAATCCGTCCCCGTATCGAGCGGGTACAGATTGGCGGGGCCTCCGGCGACCGCAAGGCTCTCCGAAATAAGGCGGATGAAGTTGTCGCCGATGTCGCCAACCAGCTCGATCTTGCGCCGACTAAAAAGGCCTGGCACACGATGCGTGACGGGATTGTGGAATATGCGTCTCTGCTTTCAATGATTTCTGGCACTCTAGGCAAGATTGGGCAGGACATCGCCCTCATGGCGCAGCAAGGCATCGGTGTGATCGCGATTTCAGGAGGTGGTACCTCGTCCGCCATGCCTCACAAGAACAACCCGATTGCTGCCGAGCTCTTGGTGACGTTGGCACGGTTCAATTCGGTACAGGTCTCGGCTATGCATCATGCCTTGATCCATGAACAGGAACGGTCGGGTGCAGCCTGGGCTTTGGAGTGGATGGTCCTCCCCCAAATGCTGATGGCAACCGCGAGGGGGTTGGGTGCATGCTGCTCGCTCAGTCAATCAATAACAAGAATTGGTGAAGCGGATACAAAAATTTAACAACTATCTTGTTTGATGGCCGTGTTCCTTCGCAGGTCACAAACTTTGTTTGTTCCGATGGAGATTTGCAGCCGGGTATACGTCGTCCGGTCCATGCGAAGCTGGTTGCCGTCTATGGATTGACCACTCAAAGCCCCAACAGTTTCGGCAGGTCAGCCATATCGGTTAGCCGTCGCGCACCGAAGACGTTCTCTGGATTCAAAGCTGTCTTCGGGAGGTAGGCAAAACAGGTCATCGCAGCGTTGGAGGCCGCCTCGAATCCGCTCATGCTATCTTCGACTACCACGCAATCCTCTGGCGCAACGCCATTCATTTCGGCCGCATGCAAAAACACATCGGGCGCGGGTTTGCTGGCGCCGACATCATAAGCCGAAAACATATTTCCTTCGAACCAGGGAAGCAGCCCCGACCGTTCCAGTGTGACACGCATCTTTGCCAGAAGCCCATTTGAGGCTACGCAGAGCGGAATGCCAGCCGACGAAATCAACGTCACCGCCTCACGGGCGCCCGGGATCGGCTCGACCTCTTTTCCGAGGGCTTCGAGAACTCTGTCGTAGAAGTCGTGTGGCCATTTCGCAGGAAGGCGCAATCCCCTTTCGCTCACATAACGTTCGACATCATGTCTGCTCTTGCCGACGAACAAGCCGTGGCATTCAACGAGTGACAAGCTTGCGCCAGTCGAAAGCAAATAAGCGTGCAGCACGCGATTGAAGGTCGGCTCGGAGTCTACGAGCACACCGTCACAGTCAAAAATCACGAGTTTCGGTGCGCGTCGCGAAATTGGCAAATCCAGTTCCCGTCCTCCTTGTTTGAGAATAATCGCCCAAACTGCTTGGACGATTTCATGCTATAAGCCGCGCTACACCCGGTGTCACCCACCTCCAAACGTTCTGCCATGCGCCGTCGCTAGGTCACTAATTGGTGACTCTCCTTCGCTTGAGCCGGCTGTCCCCAGGCCTTTTTTTGAGGAAGGCAACTGAAGGAGGCCCTACATAAGTCTGACGTGAGATCCGAGAAGAGTATTCACTTGGTCTTCTCTTGAGTTTGAGATCAAGAAATGGCCGATACGCATCGAATTGTCGAGCCGACTCGGAACGCAGAAAGCCTGTTTCAAACTGGGCCCCGACGCCGAGACCGACTCGCGTTCAGGCGAGGTTGGCTTCGGCAAATTCGTAATTCGCCAGGTTGTCGAGGAAGTTGGTCACATAGTCGGGCCGCCGGTTGCGGAAGTCGACGTAGTAGCTGTGTTCCCAGACATCGAGGCCCAGCAGCGTCGTGCCCTCTCCTGTAGCCAGCGGGTTCACGCCGTTCGGTGTTTTGGTGACGGCCAATGTGCCATCGGATTTCTGGATCAGCCATGCCCAGCCGGAGCCGAACTGACCGATGGCTGCGGTCTTGAAATCGGCCTTGAATTGCTCGACCGAACCGAAGGCATCGACAATCTTGCCTTCGAGTTTACCCGGGATGCCGCCACCCGCAGGCGAAAGTGCGTTCCAGAAATGAATGTGGTTCCAGTGTTGGCCCGCATTGTTGAACACGGGCGCACGATCGGCATCGCCATAGGTGAGCGCGATGATTTCTTCCAGTGTCTTGCCTTGCAGGTCGGCGTTCGCGTCCACAAAGCCGTTGAGCGCGGTTACGTAGGCCTGATGGTGCTTGTCGTGATGCAATTCCAACGTTTCCTGGCTCATCCCCCGCGCGGCAAGGGCTGCGTGGTCGTAGGTTAGGGCGGGCAATTCAAAGGCCATCATGTCTCTCCTTATCGGGTCCGGCTTGCGTCATGGGACGTGAGCGGGTAATTAAACAAGTGAAGACTTTGAAAAACAATCCGGCCAATATGTCAAGCGATCACTTGGAAAAATACCCGGATGCACCACGTGCGCCATCGGAACGCATCCTGATGACCCTGAAGATGCAGGGCGCGTTGACCTCGTCGCAAATCGGCGAACGGCTTGGGATCACCGGTGAGGGCGCGCGCCAGCAGCTCATGAAGCTCTCGAATGACGGGCTGGTCCGCGAAGAGCGGCGCAGTGCGAGCCGAGGCCGTCCATCGACCTACTGGCACCTGTCCAAAAAGGGGCAGGCACGGTTTCCGAATACCCACGCCGGGCTAACCGTTGAAATCCTGAGCAGCATTCAGGATGAGTTGGGTGCGGAGGCCCTGGATCGGGTTATCTCGGCCAGAGAGACCAGGACACGGGCACAATACGAAGCCGCGATGGTGGGATGCGGCAGCCTGAAGGAGCGCGTCGCCAGACTGGCTGAACTGCGCTCTGACGAAGGCTATATGGCGAGTTTCGAGGATGCCGGTGACGGGACGTTCCTATTTGTCGAAAACCACTGTCCGATCTGCGCTGCCGCGCGTTTCTGTCAAGGTTTCTGCCGGTCCGAACAGGCGGTCTTTGAGCAGGTTCTGGGCCCTGGTACCGCCATCGAGAGGGTCGAGCATATCGTGAGTGGTGGCCGCCGTTGCACCTACCGGATCGGGAAGGCGGCCGCAGGCGCAGCCTGACCGGCGCCGACACCCTATTCAGCGGGGATCTGCGCCTCCTTTCGAGGTACAGAAAGCATCGCCAGAGCAAAAGCGATCACGGAACAGGCTGCGATGGCCACGATCATCGGAATGGGCGTGCCGTCAAAGAATGCGCCCGCGATCCCGATCATGACCGTCGCCGTCATGAATTGCAGCGCACCCATCAGCGCCGACGCCGTTCCGGCTTTTTCTCCATGATCTTCCAGAGCGAGCACCGCCGTGCCCGGCACGACGAGACCCAGAAACGCATAGCCGCATAGAAGCAGGATAATCATCACCGGCAGCGTCGCGATCCCGGCCAGCTCCGTGATCAGCAGCAGCAGCATGACAGCCACATTCGCCGCCGTCGCAAACCGGATCATCGGCCCCAGCCCGAAGCGTCGGCTCAGATACCCGTTGAGTTGGGCGACGCCGATAAACCCTGCGGCGTTGATCGAAAAGGCGAGGCTGTATTGCGTCGGGCTCAGTCCATAGTACTCGATCAGGATGAAGGACGAGTTCGCCACATAGGCCATGAAGCTGGCCAACCCGAATGCGCCAACAAAGACGATGCCGAGAAACCTCGGTTCGCGCAGAAGGCTTGCGTAGTCCCGGAGCGAGCGTGCAAGGCTGCTGTCGCCGCGCTGTTCGGGGGGGCGGGTTTCCTTGAGCGCGGTGGTCAGAAGCACAAGCGCCGCGATGGCCGCCGCCGCCATCGACCAGAAGATCGTGCGCCAACCACCTGCGGCGAGCGCAGCGCTTCCCGCCAGCGGAGCGAGGACCGGCGCAATACTGACCACCAGCATTAGCGTGGCCATGAGCTGCGCGGCCTGAGGGCCGGTATAGAGATCTCGAATGACGGCACGCGCGATCACCATTCCCGCTGCTGCGCCCAGCCCCTGAAGCGCACGCGCGGCGATCAGCCATTGAATGTCCGGGGCCAGCGCGGAACCGACCGCCCCCAGCAGATAGAGTGTCAGACCGATGAATAGCGGCAGCCTGCGGCCGAACATGTCCGAAAGCGGGCCATAGATGAGCTGAGCCAGTGACATGGAGACAAAGAACGAAAGAAGGCTTAGCTGAACGGTCGCCGTGTCGGTGTCAAAGACATCCTCGATGACTGGAAGCGCGGGCAGATACATGTTGATCGCCAGCGGGCCGACCGCAGTCAGCAGGCCCAGGACGAGGGCTGTGAGATAGAAACTGCGCATGAAAGGAACCTTTCCAAGGCGGCCCATTCGTTTGGGCCGATCGACATATGTGTTGACCCGAGGACTGGCTCATCCGGCGTGTCGACCGTGACAAACCTGACAGGTCAATGAAGGCAGGGGCCCGGACCCTAGGAAACCAGGGGCATATCCTCTCCCTTATGGTCAAACGCCTCACGCGCCTGGCGGATCTGGTCATGGCTTCGGTCGGCCCAGACAATCAGCCCGGCCAGAGGTTCGAGCGCGGACCGGCCAAGATCCGTCAGACGATAATCGACCATCGGCGGTGTCGTCGGGTAGACGGTCCGCTCAACCAGCCCATCGCGCTGCAGCGAGCGCAGCGTCTGGGTCAGCATCCTCTTGGAGATGTCACCGACAACCCTGTTCAATGCGCTGAACCTCTTTGGCTCACGAGCGAGCAGCGTCAGGATCAGAACCGACCATTTGTCTCCGATACGGTCCAGCACATCGCGGACCGGACAACTTGCCGTATCAATGCCGCCTTCCGGACTGGTCTCGAAATGCTTGATGAGGTCACCGAGCACATCAGCAGGGTTACTTTGGTGTTCCCTGGTCATTTGCAACTGCCTTCTTCCAATGCTGAGCAATAGTAGGTAACTGAAAGAGACCATACCTCATATGTATACCAGACTCAAAGTAAAGGACATGTTCATGGCGGATCAGACGGCAAAATACCTCGTCACAGGTGCATCGGGCCAACTCGGCGCGCTTGTCGTTGCCGAACTGGTCGGCAAGGTTCCGGCCAAGAACGTCGTGGCCCTTGTGCGCAGACCCGACGCGGCTGCCGCTCTGGAAGCGCACGGCGTTGAAGTGCGCATCGGCGACTACGACGACCGCGCATCGCTCGAGCAGGCCTTTCAGGGCATCGACCGGCTGCTCCTGATCTCTGCTTCCGAAATGGGCAGACGTGCCGAGCAACACAAGAATGCGGTTGATGCCGCTGTGGCGGCCGGTGTTGGCTTTCTTGCCTATACCTCGGTTCTCAGGGCGGAGACGAACGGCATCGGACTTGCCGCCGACCATCGCGAAACCGAAGCGGCGATCAAGGCCTCCGGCCTGCCTCACGCCTTCCTGCGCCATGGCTGGTATACCGAGAACCAGACGGCTTCGATCCCGCCCGCGCTCGAACATGGGGCCTATCTCGGCGCGGCTGGCGACGGGCTGTTCTCTAGCGCGACCCGTCAGGACTATGCAGAAGGCGACGTTGCCGTTTTGGCCGCCGATACCATTCAGTCCGGGGCGATCTACGAGTTGGCCGGGGACGAAAGCTACACGATGGCCGAGTTTGTCGCGGTGATCTCTGCGGCGGCCGGAAAGCCCGTCGCCTATGTTGTCGTAGTACCCTAATAAAAGAGAAATTACCGCTTCTGGCCTATTTTGGCGATTTCTGTGCCTCTATTTAGGATATGTCCACAGGTTTCGGCGACCTTCGGA
>NZ_BSNL01000022.1 GCF_030159975.1 Sulfitobacter pacificus | reverse complement strand
TGGCGGTTCTGAACTACAGTCTTATGCAGCCGGAAAACGACAAAAACCGCAGGAAACAAGACTTCGCCTGAACAAGCGCGGCATAAACCGGAGCGCGGCATTATGGGCCAGCTCATGGGCCCAGACCCCGTAGAAATTGCGCGGGTCCTGGAACCGCGTGATGGACGGCATGTAGACCTTGTCCACGGGCGGCAAATAGTACGCCTCCGTGCCCGTGAAGACGGTCGTGATGTCGATGGCATCGAAAAACGCCTGCATGTGCGGGATTGGCTCGGACCGCGGATGCTCGGGCACGGGCTCCGGGTCCGGAAAGAAGCTGTCGGGCAAGCCCTCGATCTGGCAGGCATTGAACACGCGGTAGGATTTCTGGAAGCGGAATATACGGGCTTCCTCGGAGTGATCATCCCCGTCGCTGCGGTCATGCTCATATGCGCCCGCGTCTTTCCGGCTTTGACCGTAATAAACGACGACAGAGGACTTCTCGCCCTTGCGGACCTTTGCGTCCAACGCATTGGCTTGCGGCAGCGTCATCCAGAAGGGAGAGCTGTGGCCCGCCATCACGGTCCGCATCGTCAGCAGGAAGTTGTTCACCCCTTGGTAGGGTTCTCCGCCCACGCGCAGGGGACGAGAGCTGCCACCTGCGGTCCATGGCTTGCGCCACGGCAGGACGCCGCGCTCGATGATGCGGATGATTTCGTTTGTGATGACCTCGGAGGCATCGAATTTGGGCGTGCGGGATCGGGCCATGGCTGGCCTCCTTTCGAGTGTTGGTGAGAGGGAATGGTGATCAGGTTGACTGGCGGGGGCGCGGATCGTTGGCGATCCTGGCACCGAGGGCTTCGACCATGTCGATGTAGGTGGTCAGCGAGACGGACCTGCCAGGACCGGAAGGGTCAGGGTCGACCGATCCGTCCCGCGCCACGCACGGCAAGTTCGCGAAGGCGGTGACATCGGTGACGGATCGGATATCGATGAACGGCGTTCCTCGTGCGACCGCGAGGGCGGCCAAGGGAAAGCGCTCGATCGGCGCGAAGGTCGACACTGTGGTCCAACCGAGATGGATGAATGTGCCGCCATCGCCGCAGATCAAATGGGCGTTCGGCAGTGTCTCCGCCTGCCTGAGATAGCCGAGATCACGCAGGACGGTTTCGCGTTCGAGCTGCCGCGCCAATTTCAGCTGGCCAGTTCGGCGCAGCTCCTTGTTTCGCCACCACGAGGCAGCGGTCGCGCGCAACACGCGCAAGACACCTGTTTGCATGGGAATGTCCTTCATCAGGAACGGCAGACCGGAACCCGGCCCGGACCCATCTGAGGGACCCCAAAGGCCCTCATCCGTCAGTCACAAAACCCGAAGGACACTTTCTCTTTTTCCGGCCCCTTTGGGCACACAACAAAACCGAAAAGCCCGGCCCTTCTGCCGAAGCCATTGATTTCATGCAGCAATTCCAGATCGGCAGGCAAGATCGGCAACGCATATCGGCAAAACCTTGCTTGAAAGTACGAAATGTGTTTATTTTTCAATTACTTTGCAAACATGGAAGATCGGCAAAAATGATGGAAACACCCGCCAGGATCGAACCCTGCTTCTTCGAGGAGCATATTCCCACAGAACTGGCAGACCTTTCGGTCGACATCCAGAGGGAAGCCACCGGGCTGGGACAAGGGTTGCATCCTGACAGCGCAGCCGAACTTGCCGATCTCGTCCGTGTGATGAACTGCTACTACTCCAACCTGATCGAAGGACACAACACGCGCCCCCGCGACATCGAAAGGGCGCTGGCTGGCGCCGAGCTTGAGGAAGAAACCCGTCCCCTCGCCCTTGAGGCCCGGGCGCACGTCATCGTTCAACGGGCCATCGACGAGATGCATCGCAAGGGCACCCTGCCCCGCCCCACATCCGTCGAATTCCTGACTTGGGTCCATAAGAGCTTCTACGACGAGATGCCGGATGAGTTTCGGGTCATCGAACATCCCGACGGCACACAAGAGCCCATCGTTCCGGGACGCATGCGCCAGGATGATGATCGGGAAGTTGCGGTCGGGCGCCACCTACCTCCTTCATCGTCGCGCGTCGCGGCATTCATGGATCATTTTGACAAACGGTTTCAGATTGCGGCGCGATCTTCGAGCGGACGGATCATCGCGATCGCGTCTGCACATCACCGGCTGAACTACATCCACCCTTTCCCGGATGGCAACGGGCGCGTCAGCAGACTGATGTCTCATGCCATGGCCCTCACAGCCGGGATCGGCGGCCAAGGGCTCTGGTCCGTATCGCGTGGGTTGGCCCGCGGGCTGACCGATCGGGGTGAGTACAAACGGATGATGGATCTCGCGGATAGTCCCCGACGAGGGGATCGCGACGGGCGCGGCAATCTTTCAGAGGTGGCATTGAAGACGTTCAGCGAATGGTTCCTAAAGGTGACGCTCGACCAGATCACCTTCTCAGCAAGATTGTTCGATCTCGGCGGACTAGACCAACGGTATCGTCGTCTTGTTGCAGATACCATCGATGACAAGCGAGCGCCGGAACTAATCTCGGCGGTTCTTCGGCATGGCGCACTGGAACGAGGCGATGCGCAGATTGTGCTCAAGACGTCCGAGCGTACTGCTCGCAACACGCTGAGTAAACTGACCGCCGCCGGATATCTGACGTCCGCCTCGCCGAAGACGCCAGTTCGGTTGGCGTTTCCGTTGGATTATCGAGAGCGGCTCTTTCCAAACCTCTTTGGAGACGGTGACCTCCCACAATAACTTTAGGCATTTAGGGTGTATTGCCTGGCCGCCGACTTCTTCCATGGGCGGCCAGATTTTCATCAAGGCTTGCTCGTGTGTCACTTGTCCACCGCGGTGGACATCTGCTGGTCTGAGATGAACTGAAGAACCAACACGCGCCGCTAGGTGCGTTTGGAAAGTTTTGGTTGCCACAAGCGCCGCTTCTCGTTCGAAGTCCACCGCGGTGGACATTAGACAGTTCGCTCATTGTTTTCGGACAGTCGCTTGATCAAAGCTAATGGATCAAATTGGTTTTGCCTTTGACCCAGGGTGATACTGTGAAAATACGCTCCAAAATCTCTGATGTGTTTTCCAAGCTGTAGCATGATGAAGATTGCGCATGACGCTTTCTGAGCTCCTACAGCATTCTTGGCTTTCTCGAAAGTCTCTGCGTGAATGCCCATCATGGGTGCAAGTGTTCGAGCATGGTTTTCAATGTCCAACCAGTTTCTAAGTCTCTCTGTGGAGAACGATGTCGCCTGATTGCAGACTGAGGTCAGCAAGTCTGGTTTCAGGGCCTCAAGGCCAATGTTGCTATCTAAATCTTTTTTTTCTTCTTCAGACTTAGATTGATGCCGGACAGTTTGTCCGTCATTGGCGGGCAATTCCATAGTTTCAGGCGGGTCATCCGGGGTAGACAAACTCTGGCATTCTGCATCTGTATTGGCGAGCAGAGCGTGGTATTCGGGGAGGCTCAGCTTCCTGCGTAGAGCTTTCCGTGCGTGGTTGATGAATGCGTTGCTAGGATCGTGCTCTTCCAAATGGGCGAGCTTTGTAAGGATCTGTTTGCGGACAAATATCCGATCTCGCCGGTTATTCTCCATCTCTTGCGCGATGGCTATAAGCTCGCTCGCACGTTGGAGCAGGGGGGTGAGAGACAATCCATAACTGATGCACTCCCCGCCGGATGAGCGAACGCGGTAGCGCTTTCGGTTCGAGCTGTCATTGCGCTTGATGAATCCGAGTTCAACGAAGCGGTTGATGTGCCTCCTGAGTGTCCGTTCGTCGATTCCGCCAACGCGCTGGCAAAGTGAATTGTTGGACGCAAAAACCGTTTCGCCATGGCCAGGTTTCAGAAAACTGAGCATTGCTTGAAGTGTCTGTATGTGGCCAGGACGTAGACCAAACACGCTGCGTGCATCTCTCAGGGCTCTGAAGATGGTCCAGACGTCGGTTTCAGATGGGGGAAATGAGCCGCGGGTTGCATCAGCACCTGCGGCTTCGATCGAGAGTTTTGTAAATGCCATGGCTTGTTCACGACGACCGTTCGGCCCACAACTTCCCCGTCTCTTTCCTCGAATTTTCGCGGAAAAAGGCAAAAAATATCAGTCCACCGAATCGGTGACTCTTGACCGGTATGCTGGAGGTTGCTACATCAAAGATGCTAATCAGATGATGAGGGCTCTCCAGGGGAAACTTTGGGGGGCTCTTTTCTTTCGGGTCTTCGCTTTTCTCCTCTGCTCGTGTTGCTCTGTGTGGCCTGGGTTAGGACCCAGAGCCTCTCTCATTCCGCCACTGTACGAAGAGTTGCAAAAGCGTAGCTTCCGCGTGCTCTTCGAGCCATTGGCCGAATTCTGGATTGTCCTTCTTGGTGACCTTGAGAGCGATCGCCTTCTCATCGATTGTCAGCGTGCCCAATGAACTGCCGTTCTCATCATTGATGACCGAAGTCAGCCCACGATTGGGCGGCTTCTTGTCGCTACGTGCTTTGCTCGAGCAAGCCGAATAGACCGCTTGGAACTTTTCGGAACTAGGAGTGTCGTCGGGCAGGGCGGCGAGCGCCTCTTTGGCGATGTCCACCAAATCTACCTTCACCGATAAGGCAGCCAGATCACTCCACTGTCGCCGTCCGATCCCATGTGCTGGCCCGATGAGTTGAACAAGGCCGTCTGGCAATTGTTCTATGACGACCCTGTGGTTGGACACGCCTTGCCGGGTCAGACCCAGAGCATCCTGGATGACACCGGGTTTGTAGCCGGATTCCTGCATCTCTTTGATAAACAGTGACTTTTCTATGAAAGACGGATCAAGCCTGAGGTTGTTCTCCTGGCCTTGAGCGATCAGAGATGCGTCATCATCCAAGGTCCGAACAATTGCCTTGACCGTTCCACCGACCTTGCGGATCGCCGCAAGCCTGCGGCGGCCGTAGATGATGCGGTATCTGTCCGGTTGGGCAGATGGACGGACCATGATTGGCACTTGTTGGCCATGCTTGGCGATACTCTCGGCCAATTCATCAATGCTGGAATCTTCCAGCACCAACCGATCGCGCAGCCCATCCATATCAATCTGATCGGGCTCGATGTCGCGGATCGAGTTTGCAGTGATCTCGCGCAACGAGTCACGCAATCCGCCGACAGATCCTGGCAGCTTTGCTGCTCTTGGTGGGGTAGGGGAGGCGGCTGCGCTCTCCGTTTCATCCTTTGGAGGCTGGTTGAAGATGTTCCGGGCCATCAGCGACGCCCCCATGCCATTTGGATCGTCTGCTCCAGTTCATCGCCAACGCCGTTCACGCTTGTCAGGGCGCGATCAATTGTCTTTCTGATGAACTGGCTTGGATCGACTTCGTAGACGGTCTGCTGGGTCATCCCCGCGTCGGAGATCGCCGTAGACTTCAGCATCGGCTCTGTCATGACCTGACCTGCCAGAATTGATCTCAGGTAGCCTGCCATTTGGGTCTGCGGACCGTCCGACGGTTCATATCTGGTAATCAAGAACTTGACAAAATCCCATGTGACACGCCGACCGATGGCTTCTTCCACGGCCTTGATCGTTTCTGAAGCAAGCTTCAGGAATTGGCTCATGGATGCGATGTCAAGCATGCCAGGTACCACGGTAACCAAAAGCCCCGTCGAGGCTGCCAGTGCAGTCAGGGTTAGAAACCCAAGCTGAGGCGGGCAGTCGATCAGGACGATGTCGTAGTTTGCCTCAACCTCTTCAAGCGCCAAGGCGAGGCGCTCTGCAAAGATGGGTTGTACGCGGCGGGCGAGTGCGTTTGCGGTCTCAGTTTCGTACTCCGAGAGCATTAAACCTGCTGGAACCATGTCGAGTTTATGGAAGTAGGTCTTTTGGATGACGTTCGAGAGAGGAACTTGGTCCTCATATCTCAAAGCATCATAGATTGTGCCGCCATCGGCGAACTCAAGCTCGGGCCGAAAGCCGAAAAACGTGGTCAAACTTGCTTGCGGATCAAGGTCCAGGACCAGGACGCGGTAACCGCGCAAGGCATACCGTTGTGCAAGATGGATCGTTGCTGTCGTTTTTGATGAACCGCCTTTGAAGTTGACGACGGATATTACCTGAAGGCGGTCGCCTTCACGGCGACCTGGGCGGTAGCTTTCTGCGTTCTTTCCAGTGCGTCCAAGAACATCGCGCAACTCATCAATCTCTTGGGCTGTGTAGAACCGGTGTCCGCGGTTGTCTGTATGCACTTCCGGGAAGCTGCCGTCCTTGTGCCGGTTGCGCAGGTTAGATGTGCTTACGCGCAGGAGGCCGGCGACTTCGGTGGAACTGAAGCGGCGTAGGGACTTTCGTTCTTCGGGTTCGAAAGCGATCTTCATCTGGCGATCCAAAGACTCAGCCAGATTGTCGGCAAATGCTCCGATATCGGAAGAGCCTATGCCTTGCGTGTATCCAATGTTACGATCATCCATGTCCTGCCGCCCACTCTCGGCCTCTGTTGAGGCTCTTAGTCATTCTGACGGTGTACAGCGTGTCTGACGCGTTTTGCCGTCAGAATGGGAATGCCATGATCCAGTGAGTCCGGCAAGAAGAATCTAAATGTAGTGTGAAAGTTATCCACAACACCTATAGGTGTTGTCGTGTAAAAAACTCAGCAAGTCGTTGATATAGATATATTAAATCCAGATCTAACCAAATCGAGCCGCTACTCTGTTGAGTTGGCACATTAGCAGCTAACCCCAAGCAACTAATGGCACTTTCTGCCTCCTGCGGAGTTTTCTCCCGGTGAAATTTTTTGGATTCGGGTCAGAAGCTACATCTGATTTTGGCTCGATTCGTACGGCATGAGGCCAAGTCGTTCCGCCCGCTCCAACAGCATTTTCACCGAAGACGGCTGCCATCTTGTTCGGCCACGAGGCGTGCGTTCGCGCATCGCTTCCAGTCGGGTGCAGATCGCCTGAAGCGTGATGTCGGGATCTGCGCCCTTGATGCCAGCAATAATGGCGGGCAGGCGATCGTCCGTTTCGCGGCGCCCGGCGCGGGCCAGCACCTCGGTAGGCAGGAAGCCGTCGCGGACATAGGCCTTCACAGCCCGCAAGAGACGGCTTTGGGTCCAGCGACGCGCCTCGGGCAAGGGGCCGTTGATGATGCGCACCACGTCTTCCCAGGCCAAGTCGGGGCGCAACCGGCGCACATGGGGCACCCAATCTTGTGCCGTTTCGTTCAGACGCTCCATGTAGCCGTCCTGTCGCGCTAGCCGCACCTTGCGAAGAGCGGCAGGGTCTTTGGCCCGCAGTCCAGGGTTTCCGCCCACGCGGCCCTTTGTGCGCGCGCTGGCGAGGCCGGCCTTGGTGCGCTCCCGGATCAGGGCGCGCTCGAACTCGGCCGCAGCGCCCAAGACCTGCAGCGTGAACTTGCCCTGCGGGGATCCAGTGTCGATCGGGTCCTGGATCGAGCGAAAGAACGCACCCCTGGCCTCCAGCCGCTCGATCACTTCCAGCAGATGCGACAGAGACCGCGCAAGCCGGTCGATCCGCACGACGACCAGCGTATCGCCACTCTGGATGCGTTCGAGCACACGCCCAAGCACCGGCCGCGCGCGATTGCCGCCTGAGGCGTGCTCTTCATAGATTTCGGCGCAACCCGCAGATTTCAGGGCCTGCGACTGGGGCAGGGGGGTTTGATCCTCGGTTGAAACGCGCGCGTAGCCTATCAATGGCATCAAAACAGGTCTTTTGCAGTTTTATCTATCGCTACTAAACGACCGTTTGTAAACGAATGCAAGTAGGCGCTCTCTCGTCGTGCTTGTCCCAAAACCCTTGGTTTCCTTGCGCTGAGCGCGATCTGAGAGGTTCCACCGGCAGTCGCGCGCGCATACTATATAAAGAGCGTCGGCAGCCGCCAAAAAATCACTTGGGTAATGCGCAAAAGAATATTATTTTGCACATATGAAGCCTCAACCGTCTGCATTCACTGATGATTTCGATGACCCCCTCATCACAATCGAGGAGGATGAAGAGGCTCACGACGAGGATCTCTGGTTTCTGCCTGGGCCACTCGAGGAAGAACCGGATGATTTGCCTCCCGGGCCACGGGCAGAACCGCCCGACACGGCTGTCATCGAAGACTGGGCAAAGGCAGAGGGCGTTCACGCTGCGCGACTGGCAAAGGTGGCTGGACGCTTAGGAGCTCTGGATGACCGGCTGCTGCGCGGCCCAGAAGGCTGGCGGCATCGCCTCGCTCTTATCGAGGCAGCGGACCTTAGCTGGTTCGCGGGGGATCGGGTGAGTTCTGATCGTCTGGCGCTCTGGGTATCATTGCGGCTGTCAGGTGCACAGGATGACCGAAACGCGCTGGCAAGAATTGGATGGGCTGTTCGGCGCCTGACAGGCGGTCCCGGACCGAAGGCTGACTTGGCCGCCTTCCTAGATCGTCGCGATCCCGAGAACATCGAAGACAGCGCAGAGCGTTTCGAGGATCGCGCGGGCGGATGGCTGGACGTAATGACAGCCGCGGCCGAGCTCCACCCGATCACGCGGGCTTGCATGGGCTTTCATCTTTGGAGCCTGGCGGGCCTCGGCCAACACGGCGACCAAATCGAAGCCGCCGTCACCGCGTCCAGGATCGCGGCCTGCGACGGAAGCGGCGCCGTCTTCGCGCCGCTGGCTATGGGCGGGGCAGGGGGACTGCGTGTCTCGGGTTTGCCAACCGAACGCTTGGCACGCTGGTTGGATGGGATGAACAGCGCAATTCTGACGGCGATGCGAACACTTGACGATATTGAAGCGTGGACGGGTCGGGCAGAAAACGTCATGGCGCAATTGTCTGGTCGCACGCAGCTTGCCTTGCGAAGAACTTTCTCTCAGTGGCCCTTGGTCTCCGCCCCAATGGCTGAGGCGACGACTGGAGCCAGTCGCGCCGCCGTTCAGCGCAATCTGGCGTGGATGGAGGCAAGCGGTTTGATCTGCGAAGTGACAGGGCAGGGGCGGTATCGCATGTGGAAAGCGACAGTCTGACGGATCGCCCACTGATGGATGGGTGGTATTTTGATTTTCTTTCAAATGTTTAAGTGAGGTCGTGTGCACAAAATGTTCATTGTTAGATCGCACTCTGTCGTGGTGCGTCGCGTGATTTCCAGCCAAGTGTGTTCAGTTACAGGCTATTTGGGATCGCGATCGCCGCTAAATGTCTAGATTGGGACCGGACGAAAAATGCCCGAAAATTGAAGCGGAATGACTGTCCGTTCGACAATTTGCTTAGTGCTCCGCCAGTTCCAATTTTTTTGTCTATTCATGAGGCGGAGTGGGGTCAGCGACCTTCTGGAACGGCAAGATGGCCCTGTTTTCGGGGTCGAACGTCCTCGAGTGCTGCATAGAACGCGGGCAACACCAACAGGATCAGAACCGTTGCGGCGAGCAGGCCGAAGACCACGGAAATCACCAGTGGCTTGAGCGTCTGGGCCTGGGTCGAGGCCTCCAGCAGCAGCGGCGCCATGCCCATGATTGTGGTCGAGACCGAGACGAAGATCGGGCGGAACCGCGACCGCACAGCCTCGCCTGCGGCCAGCGCGGCGGACAGTCCCTCGGCGCGACGGGCGTTGATGACGCCGACCAAGAGGATCGCGTTGTTCACCACGATGCCCGCGAGCGAGGCCGCCCCCACCAGAGACGGCATGGAAATGTTGTAGCCCATCAGGACATGGCCCCAGATCACGCCCAGAAATGCCAGCGGGATGGTGATCATCACAATCAACGGCTCGACATAGCTGCGGAACTGGAAGCTGAGCACGAGGTAGATGCCCACCAGCCCGATGAGGAACCCGCGCAGGATCGAGGCGACGGTTTCCGCGGAATTCGCGGCCTGTCCGCCGATCTCGAAGCCAAGGCCGGGGGTGGAGGCTGCCAGATCGGGCAGGAAGCCCTCGGCCAGCCGTGCGGTAATCGCGTCGGCATTGCCGATGCGGCCGTCCACATCGGCCGAAACGGTCAGGGTGCGCAGACCATTGCGGCGTGTGATCGTGCCCCAGCCGCGCGCCTCGTCAATGGTGGCGATGCTGGAGAGCGGCACGGTGTCGCCACCGGGCAGGGCGACTTCGAAAAGGCTCAGGTCGGCGCGGGTGGTGCGGTCCTCATCGGCCAGCCGCACCTCAAGATCCCATGCCAGATCACCGCGCCGGATTTCCGCAAGCTGCGTGCCGAGGAAAGCCGCGCGAAGTTGGCTTGCCACATCCGTTGCGGTCAGCCCCAGCGCCTCGGCCCCCGGCGACAGGCTCAGCCGCAATTCGGGCGCGCCGGGGCGCAGGTCGAGGATCGCGTTGCGCACACCGGCATAGGTCTCGAGTTCGGCCAGCGTGGCGCGGCCCGCGGCCTCGAGCGAGGCGAGGTCGGGGTGGGTCAGGCGCAACTCGACCGCGATGCCTTGCGGGCCGATGCCCGGCTCGGTCAGGATCAGTGAGTTCACGCCGGGCAGGGCGCCGATTTCTTCGCGCCAGAGTGTGACGATCTCGTCCAGCGTGCTGTTACGCGTCTCGGCGCCCAGAAGGTCCACCGCGACGGTGGCGACATGGGCGCCGGTTTCGCCCGCCGACAGGTTACGGCCCAGACGGGTGATGCGGCGAATAACCAGCGGTTGTGCCTCGGGCTGGTCCGGGGTGAGGCGGGCGTTCACGCGGTCGAGCGCCGCTTCGACCTGTGCCACGGCCTCGGTCGTGCGCGAAAGCGGGGTGCCGGCAGGCAGCATCAGCCGCGCCTCAAGCACGTCGCCGTCGATCTCAGGCATCGCCTCGCGCTTGACCATGCCGCCGCCCAAGGCGCCGACCGTCAGGATCAAGGCCCCGATGGCCAGCCCCGCGACCAGCCAGCGCCAGCGGATCGCGGCATCGGCCAGACGGCCCACACCGCGCTCGCGCAGAGCGTCGAAGCCAGCATCGAAGCGGAGGCGGAACCGAGATGGGGCGGTATCCTTCATCCCGCCTTTCAGATGGTGGGGCAGGATGAGGAAGGCCTCGATCAGCGAGGCCGCCAGCGCGGCCAGCAAGACAACTGGCAGAACCTCGAGCACGGCCCCCAGTTCGCCCGCCAGAAAGGCCAAAGGCAGGAACACGGCGAGGGTCGTAAGAAAGGACGAGATCACTCCGGGCGCCACGGCGGCGACGCCCGTAGCCACGGTTTCGACCGTCGCACCCTTGGCGGCATGCACCGCGATGGAATCCGCGATCACGATGGAATCGTCCATCACGATCCCGATCGCCATCAACAGCGCCACCAGCGTCATCATGTTCAGGCTGAGCCCGGTCAGCGCCATCCAGACAAATGCGCCCGCAAAGGCCACGGGCAGCCCCATCGCGGCCCAGATCGCGAAACCGGGGCGGAAGAAGAGGCTCATCACCACGACGACCAGCACAAGGCCGATCACGCCGTTCTGCACCAGCATCACCAGCCGGTCGCGGATGATGGAGGTCACGTCCTGCACCACCTCGACTGTGATCGTTTCTGGCAGGCGGGCGCGTTCCTCGGCCACCAGCGCCGCGACGTCGTCCAGCACGCGCAGCGCGTCGGCATCAAGTGCCTTCGCCACGTCGATCACGATGGCAGGCACCCCGTCGACAAAGGCGCGGTCTTGCGGCGGCTCGAAGCGTTCCTCGATCACCGCCACGTCGTCCAGCGTCAGCGTCGCGCCATTCGGCAGCACCAGCACGGGGATCATGGCCAGCGCCGTCGCCGTGTCGCGTTCGGCGGTGAAACGCAGGGTCAGGTCCGCGCCTGCCCCTTCGAGCGTGCCTGCGGGCAGGTCGATGTTCTGCGCGGCGATGGCGGCGGCCAATGTGGCAGGTGTCAGGCCGTGGCTGTCGAGCACCGCGCGCGGCGCGGTGATGGACAGCGTCCGGGCGCCGAGGCCCCCGCGCGTCACGCGAGCAACACCCGGCAGGGCGATCAGGCGGTCCGACAAGGCGTCCGCATAAAGGTCCAGTTCGCCCAGCGGCAGATCGCCCGAGATAGCCACCGAGGTGACCGGATCGGAGCGGTGCAACTCGCGCACCACCGCAGGATCGGCACGGTCAGGAAAGCTGTCGATGGCCGAAACCTCGGTGCGCAGAGAATTCACGAAACGCAGCGCGTCATTGCCCGGCGCCATGGTCGCCACGGCGCGGGCGCGGCCGGTTTGCGCGGTGCAGGTGAAGGTCTCCAGCCCCTCGACACCCTGCACCCCGTCCCACAGCGGCGCGCAGATCGCGCCTTCGACATCCTCGGCGGCAGCGCCCCGGTAGGGCACGGTGATCTCGGCCTCGACAGCGCGGAAATCCGGGAAGGTTTCGCGCAAGAGACCCGGCGCGGCAAAGGCCCCGGCGGCGAGGAACAGCAAAAGCAGCAGGTTGCCCGCCGTCGGGTGGCCGGTGAACCAGCGGATCATCGCGCGGCCTCGACCGGGATCAGGGTCATGCCGGGAATGGCCGGGGCGATGTCGTCGATCACCACGCGGTCGCCGGGGGCGAGCCCATCGGTGATGATGACCGAGCCGTCTTGTGCAAAACCGGCGGTGACGGGCCGCAACTCCAGCCTGTTATCGGCGCTTGCGATACGCACCATGCCCCCATGCAGTGCCGCTTCGGGGATTGCGATGAGGCCTGACATAGAAGCGCCCGAAAAGGCAATCTGCACCTGCATGTTGGGCACCAGCGGCAGGCGCCGGGGCGGGTACGCGCCCTCATAGGGGTCGTCAACGCTGACGACGACCGGCACGGTGCGCGCACGGGCATCCAGCGCGCCTTCGATCCGGACAACGCGGGCGGTCCAGATTTGGGTCGGGTCCGACAGCGGGCTGAGCGTCACCTCGATTTGCGTGGCTGGCAGGTCGCGCATCATGTCGGCAAGGGTGATGCCTTCAGGCGCATCTCCCAGCAGGCGGCGAAAGCTGTCGATTGGCAGATGGGCCACGACTTCGGCCGCTGCGATCCCGTCGGCACGGATCACCACCTGACCGGGGCTGACGGTCTGAAACAGCTCCGCATTTACCTCGGTCACACGCATGCCGAACGGCGTCGTCAGGGTTGTGCGGTCGAGCGCGCGGCGCGCGCGGTCGATGGCGGCCTCGCTGCGCGCGACCTGTGCCGCGATCCGTGCCTCGCGGGACGGGATAAGAGCCATCGCATTTTCGAGTTCCGCGACCGTGCGGCGGGCCAGAAGCGTGGCACGCTCGGCCTCATCGACGCGCGATTGCGGGGCCGTACCCTGTTGGGCCAGGGTCCGCGTGCGAGCCAGTTCGGCCTCGGCCAGCGCCAATCTCGCGCGTTCCAGATCGAGGATGCGGCCCGTGTTTTCCGCCTCGGCGGTCAGCTGCGCGCTTTCGGCGTCCAGCGCTGCAAGGTCGGCCTGCGACTGCGCCAACGCGAGCTCGTAGTCGGCAGGGTCGATCCGCAGCACCTCGGTTCCCGCCGGGATCAGGCGGCCGGGTTCCAGGTTGGAGTGGCGCCAGATCACTTCGCCTTGCACTTCGGCCACGGCGACCCAGGTGTCGGCCGCCCGCAGGTTGCCCCACGCCGTGGCGGTCGGGCGTAGGTCTGCTGCCGCGACCGTCATCACGCGGACCGGCAGGGCGGGTCCGCTGCCCTCGATCTGGGCCGGTCCGGGTGCCGACGATATCATCCAGACCGCCGCGGCAATGCCGAGCGCGATAGGCGGCAGGGCGAGGAGAGGGGCGAGTCTCATGGGATCAGCCTTGCGCCCGGCGCATCCGCGCCAGCGTGCCATCGCGCAGCACGAACTGGTGGTAGAGCGCGCCGACGACATGCAGCGCGATCTGCAGGCGGGAATAGCCGGTCGGGGCGGTTGTGGCGGGCATGGCGGGGGTCCTTTCGGTCTGGGCGCGCGACTCGGGATAAAGGTTGCGGTCACCAGTAGTATATGTTAGTGAGTTATAACTAACAAGAGGTGATGCATGTCCGGTCGTCAGAGCGCGGAAGAGCGAAAGACACAGATCGTGGCCGAGGTGCTGCGACTGGCCGACGAGATCGGACCCGACCGGCTCAGCACCACGGATGTCGCGCGCGCCATCGGTCTTAGTCAGCCGGCGATCTTCCGACATTTTCCCACCAAGGGCGCGCTCTGGTTGGCGGTGGCCGAGGATATCGCGAACCGGCTTCAAGGCTCCTGGGCCGCAGCCGAGGCCGGGGCCGCCGGGCCACACGCGCGCTTGAGGGCGCTCATCGGTGTGCAGCTCTCAGCCATATCCGAGACGCCCGCTCTGCCGTCGATCCTGTTCTCGCGCGAGTTGCAGGTCGACAATCAAGCCCTGCGCGACGTGTTCCGGGGGCTTCTGGGCGCGTTTCAGAGCCGCCTTGTTGCCGTGATCCGTGATCTGCAGGCAGCGGGCGACATGAAGCGCGACGTCAGCCCGGAGGATGTCGCCAGCCTGCTGACATCGCTGGTGCAGGGTGTCGCCATCCGCTGGACGCTCGGCGCGCGGGGCTTTGCGCTCGTGCCTGAGGGGTTGCGGCTGTTTGACGTGCAGATGGAACTTCTACGCGCGAAGGAGGGCGCTTGCGATGCCTAGAACCAGTCTGACGCTCCGCGTTGCGGGCGGTGTTGCGGTTGCCTTTGGCGTGCTGACCGTTTTCTCTGGTGGCCGAACATTGCTCGGATCAGCCGACATGGGGGCAGTCGTACCCTTTGTGCTGTGGTTCAACACGCTCGCCGGGCTCTCCTATGTCGTCGCGGGCTTTGGCCTGTGGCAGGGGCGGCGATGGGCCTGGCCCCTGTCGCTGGCGATCTTCGCCGCAACGCTGTTGGTCTTTGTGGCCTTCGGTCTGCATGTCGTCCAGGGTGGAGCCTTCGAAATGCGCACCGTTTACGCCATGGCCCTGCGCAGCGCCGTCTGGGGCGCGATCGCGCTGGTGGCCCGAAATCAGCTGACAGGTCAGGCGCTTTCCGGGCGGTAGGCGCAATCGGCAAGGGTGCTGCGGTTGAGATCGGCCACGAAGGCCGCCTCGGCATGGGCCAGCCGCGCCTTCAACCGGCAGTGCGGGGTTAGGGTGCAGGTGTTGGTGTCGGACGCAAAGCACTCCACCAGCGCCTGATCGGCCTCGAGCACCGCCACCACATCGCCCAAACGGATGTCCTTGGGCGCGCGGGCCAGCATCGCGCCGCCCCCGCCGCCGCGCCGGGTGTCCAGTAGACCTGCCGCGGCCAGCGCCGAAATCACCTTGGCCAGATGGTTGCGCGAGACGCGGAACTCAGCGGCGAGGTCAGCGGCCGTGAAGGCGCGATCAGGTGTGCCCGCCATTCGCATCAGAACGCGAAGCCCGTAGTCTGTGAAGGACGTGAGGCGCATGGTCGCGCTCCTGATTTAGTATTTACAATGCGTATTACCGTGATTTAATCGGTAAATCAAATGCTAATTTGTTTCGTTCAAACGACTCAGCCTCGAAGGGATGTGCCATGCACGACGATGCTATCGCCGCAGTTCCGCAGGAAACCGGCGTCCTGATCGACCTCATCTTGACCGAGGATGGCGGCGCGGAAACAAGACCGGTTTCAAAGGCATACCGATGACCAATACATCAGAGCAGATGCGTGCCTGGACCGGACCCGCGATCCTGACCTACGGGTTTCGCCCCTTCTTTTTCGGAGCGGCGGTCTGGGCCATGCTGGCGATGGCGCTTTGGATGCCGATACTGTCGGGGCATCTGATGCTGCCCACCGCCTTCGATCCAGTGTCATGGCATGCGCATGAATTTCTGTTTGGCTATCTGGGTGCCGTCGTCGCGGGGTTTTTGCTGACCGCTGTGCCGAACTGGACGGGGCGCTTGCCGATCGTCGGCTGGCGGCTGGGGATGCTCGCGGGCCTGTGGCTGCTAGGGAGGGTCGCGGTTGCGGTCTCGGTCATCATGCCTGCCGTGTTGGTTGCCATCGTCGATCTCGCGTTTCCGGTTGTCTTTGCGCTGCTGATAGCGCGCGAGATCTTGGCGGGCAAGAACTGGCGGAACCTGATCGTGCTGGCGATGCTGGTGGTCTTCATCATCGGCAATGCACTTTTCCACTGGGAGGTGGCACAGGGCGACTTTGCGGCCCATGGCTACGGCCTGCGGTTGGGCCTCGGCGCGGGCATCATGATGATCGCCTTCATCGGCGGCCGCATAGTGCCGTCCTTCACCCGCAACTGGCTGGTGAAACGGCGCAGAGCCTTCCTGCCCATGGCGCCAATGCAGTCCTTCGACAAGGCGGCGCTGGCGGCACTTCTGGTGGCGCTTGTGCTGTGGGTTGCGCTGCCTCTCGGGACGCTGACCGGGCTGGCCCTTGCGCTGGCAGGACTGTTGCACGCCCTGCGACTGGCCCGTTGGGCCGGACACCGGACCTTTGCCGAGCCGCTGGTGACGGTGTTGCACGCGGGCTATGCCTTCTTGCCGCTGGGGGCCTTGGCACTGGCGGCGGAAATCCTGATGCCAGGGGCGTTCGGGATGGCGGGCGCGCAGCATTTCTGGATGGCGGGGGCGGTCGGTTTGATGACGCTGGCTGTGATGACTCGCGCGACGCTGGGCCATACCGGTCAGAACCTGACGGCGGGGGCGGGCACGGTTGCGGTCTATCTGACTTTTATCCTGTCCGTATTCGCGCGGGTTGCGGGCGGTATATGGCCCGAATCCGCTGCTATGCTGCACGTGATGGCAGGCCTGCTCTGGGTCGCGGCATTCGGGGGCTTTGCCGTTGTCTATGGTGCTCTCTTGCTGCGCCAGCCCGCAGCCAAGCGGGTCTGAGGCGTGGCCATGAGTTGGTTCGAGTTCGTCGCTGCCTACGCCATGTTCTTCCTGTCGCATTCCTTGCCCCTGCGGCCGCCGCTCCGGCCCTGGCTTCAGGCGCGGCTTGGCGCTTCCGGCTTCACACTGGCCTATTCCGCCCTATCCCTTGCTGTGTTGGCCTGGTTGATCGGGGCGGCCGGTCGCGCACTGCATGTGACCCTGTGGGACTGGGCGCCATGGCAGGTCCATGTGCCACTGATCGTCATGGGGCCGGTCTGCTTGATCCTTGCGCTCTCCATCGGCCGACCCAACCCTTTCTCGTTCGGGGGTTCGCGCAACGACCAGTTCGACCCGGCAGGGCCCGGCATCGTTCGCTTGTCGCGTCATCCACTGCTTCTGGCGTTGGCGCTTTGGGCGGCGGCCCATGTCATGCCCAACGGAGATTTGGCCCATGTGATCCTTTTCGGAACCTTCGCCGCCTTCGCGCTACTTGGAGGCCGACTCATCGACCGGCGCAAGCGCCGCGAGATGGGGCCAGAGTGGCAAGGGATGCTTGATCGCGTGGCCGCCACGCCGCTCCTCTCGGCGTCCCTGCCGGTGGGCACTCTCCTGCGGGTTGCGGCAGGCATTGCGCTTTACGGGACGCTGCTATGGGCGCATCCCTTTCTTTTTGGGGTCAGCCCGCTTCCCTGAACGTCAATCCTTGATGTCTTCGATCCAGGTCTTTGCGGCGACGGCACGAGGTAGGCCAAGCGGGCCGATGGCCAGCATCGCGACCTGCATGATCGCCTGTGCCTCAATCCCCTCCGATCTGGCGCGCCGGGTGTGGGAATGGACCGCGCCTTCGGAACCCGCGCCAATCGCGAGCGCGAGCTTGACGAGGCGCTTTTCGCGGTCTGTCAACGGGCCGCAATCGGCCGTTGCCTTGCCCAAGGCAGCATAGGCCTTCCAGACATCGGGGTGTTTCTCGGCGAGATCTCCGGCGGCGCCGGGCATGGATTTGGTCATTGTTCCGTTCCTCAGGTTGAAAAGTCATCAATCAGTGGATTTGGTTTCGCAAAGCGTTCAAGGTCCGCCTGATTTTCGATGGTGATGCGGGTGCCGGTCACGACAACGCCGTAAGGTTGTAGACCCTTGAAGGCACGGCTGAGATTTTCAGGGGTCATGCCCAGCACAGAGGCCAGACGCCGTTTCTCGAAATTCAGCTCGAACGCAGCCCGGCCCCCAGCGTGCCGTTGTTGCCTGAGCAAGTAGTTCGCGAGCCGCTCGAGCGAGGTTCTGAGTTTCAGATCCTTTTGCGCCTTGATGACAGAGCGATAGCACTGCGCCAGTTCCGTGACGATCGCACGGGCAAAGTTGCTGTCGGTGTCGAAGATCGCGCGAACGTCCTGACTTGGGATCAGCGCGATCCTGCTTTTCTCGAGCGTGCGGGCCGACATGAGGTAGGGCGCATCCTTGATGGTGGCGGCAAGAATGAAGGTCGAGATCGGGCGGACAGTCGCCATGCTGGTATCCCGCCCATTCCAGGCCGAAAACAAATCCACCGAACCCGAAATGACGATATGAAGAAAATCGCTCGGTTCTCCTTCAGTGATCAATTCGATCTGCGCAGGGAAATTCTGCACGTAGGCGCCACGCATCAAGGACGTGAAATTGTCATCCGCCATATGCGCAAAGAGATCGAGTTTTCGAATATCCCGGTATTCGGAATCGGGCATGTCGTCCCCCCCTGATTTTGTGCGCTTAACAATTGTCATCAAATTAATTGATAAAAGTCAACCCGCCAGTTGACCTTCGCCACCGCAGCCTTGATCTGCGACCGCCCACCGAATGACATATTTCTGTAAGCCATTTATTTCGTTACCCTTTCCCGGATTTTTGATCTGAATCAACCAGTCCGGCCGCGATCAAGCGCCTTGTCCCATCAGCCAACGCGGTCGGCCACGCGCAGACATAGAAACGGAAGGGACAGCACATGGAGCTACAGAACAAGGCCACAGCACTGTGGTCGAATTTCTTCAACGTGAAGATGGTGCAGATGCGCACGTTCCACATGACGTGGTTCGCGTTTTTCTCGTGCTTCTTCGCCTGGTTCGGCATCGCACCGCTGATGAGTGTGGTGCGCGACGAGCTGCAACTCACCAAGAACCAGATCGGCTGGGCGATCATCGGATCGGTCGCGATCACGGTCTTTGCCCGCTTCTTCATCGGGTGGCTGTGTGACCGCATCGGTCCGCGCAAGTCCTACACCTGGCTGCTGATCCTGGGGTCGCTGCCGGTCATGGGCATCGGGCTGAGCTGGAACTTCGAAAGCTTCCTGCTGTTCCGGGTCCTGATCGGGGCCATCGGCGCGTCTTTCGTCATCACTCAATACCATACCACGGTGATGTTCGCGCCCAACGTGGTCGGACAGGCCAACGCGACATCTGCAGGCTGGGGGAACCTTGGCGGTGGTGTCACGCAATTCGTCATGCCGCTGCTCTTTTCGGTGTTCGTCGTGGGCTTCGGCTTCTCCGAAGCGATAGGCTGGCGTCTGGCAATGGTCGTGGTCGGGGCGATCATCTTTCTGGTGGGCATCGGGTACTACTTCCTGACGCAGGATGCACCAGACGGCAATTTTGACGATTTGCGCTCACAAAACCGGATGCAGGCGAAAAAGGATGTCACAGGAAACTACTTGAACGCTTTGAAGGACACCCGCGTCTGGATCCTGTTTGTCATGTACGGTGCCTGTTTCGGGATCGAACTGACGGTTAACAACGTCGCGGCCCTCTACTTCTACGACTATTTCGATCTGAGCCTCGTCGCTGCCGGTTTCGTAGCCGCCTCCTTCGGCCTGATGAACATCTTCGCGCGCACCTTGGGTGGGCTGTTCGGGGACAACTTCGGATCGCTCTGGGGTCTGAAGGGTCGGGCCTTCTGGTTGTTCGTCTGCATCCTGTTCGAAGGCATCGCGCTGATGATCTTCAGCCAGATGCACGTCCTGTTTCTGGCCCTGCCGGCGCTAATCGTCTTTTCGCTGTTCACCCAGATGGCGGAGGGCGCCACCTATTCCGTCGTTCCGTTCGTCAACAAAAAAGCACTGGGTGCGGTCGCGGGCGTGGTCGGCGCAGGCGGCAATGCAGGTGCGGTTCTGGCAGGCTTCCTGTTCAAGAACATGATCGACTGGTCCGAAGCCTTCCTGATCCTCGGGATGGTCGTGACCTGCGCCTCGTTCCTCGCCTTCTTTGTCCGCTTCTCGACGCAGCAAGAAGATGAGGAACGCGCCAATTTCGCCGCCGCCAACATCGAGACCCTGCGTCGCAAGGCCGAAAAGGCAAATGCTGATCTCCAAGAGGGTCTGGTCGCGATCTCTCGCAAGAGCGACGGCACGCAACCGGCTTAATGATACCGCACCGCGCGTCACAACGGCGCGCGGTCTTTCCGAAACATGCCTCAGCGGAGGACTTACCCATGGCATCATCAGCAACCCAAACCGCAAACCGAGGCCCCGTGCTCGCGGATTGGCGCCCGGAAGACGAAACCTTTTGGAACGAACGCGGCCGCGCCATCGCAACGCGCAACCTGTGGATTTCGATACCCAACCTTTTGCTGGCCTTTTCGGTCTGGATGGTCTGGTCGGTCGTCGTCGCCAAGCTTCCGGCGATCGGGTTCAACTATACGACGGGCCAACTTTTCTGGCTGGCCGCCTTGCCGGGCCTGTCCGGTGCCACGCTGCGCATTTTCTACAGCTTCATGATCCCGATCTTCGGCGGCCGCAGATGGACGGCGATCTCAACTGCTTCGCTGCTGCTTCCGGCGCTTGGTATCGGGTTTGCGGTGCAGAACCCCGAAACGCCTTACGTGATGTTCCTGATCCTGGCCCTGATGTGCGGCTTCGGCGGCGGCAACTTCGCCTCCTCAATGGCCAACATCGCCTATTTCTACCCCAAGAAGACCAAGGGCAACGCCTTGGCGTTGAACGCCGGTCTGGGCAATCTCGGCGTGTCGGTCATGCAGTTCGTCGTGCCGATGGTCATCACCGCGGGCGTCTTCGGCGCCATCGGGGGCGAACCGGTGACGCTGTCGAATGGGAGCCAACTGTGGATCCAGAACGCGGGCTTCATCTGGGTGCCCTTCATCGCCCTTTCCGCCATCGCGGCCTGGTTCGGCATGAATGATATCGCGGATGCCAAGGCCTCCTTTGCGGAACAGTCGATCATCTTCTCGCGTAAGCACAATTGGATCATGTGCATCCTCTACACCGGCACCTTCGGCAGCTTCATTGGCTATGCCGCAGGCTTCCCGCTGCTGATGAAAACGCAGTTTCCTGACGTGAACGTGCTGCAATACGCCTTCCTCGGACCGCTTGTGGGCGCGTTGAGCCGCGCTGCGACGGGCTGGGTCTCTGACAAGTTCGGCGGGGGTCGCGTCACTTTCTGGACCTTCCTCGGCATGATCGTCGCGGTCTGGGGCGTGCTTCAGTTCCTGCCCTCTGAGGCCAGCCCTGCTGGCAACTTCTGGGGCTTCTTCGCGTGCTTTATGGCGCTTTTCTTCCTGACCGGTGTCGGCAACGCCTCCACCTTCCAGATGATTCCGTCGATCATGCGCCAGGAAATTCCGCGACTGATGCCGCAGCTGGACCAAGCCGCGACCCTCAAGCAGTCCGAGCGCGAAAGCGCCGCCATCATCGCGTTTACTTCGGCCATCGCGGCTTACGGCGCTTTCTTCATCCCCAAGGCCTACGGCACTTCGATCGGCATGACCGGTGCTCCCAACGGCGCGCTCTGGGCCTTCCTAGGGTTCTACGTGGTCTGCGTCGCGATCACCTGGATTTTCTACAGCCGCAAGAACGCACCGGTTCCGTGCTGACCCCATAACGCCAGCGGGTGCGCGGGCTCCGCGCGCCCAGATAGCCACAGGAGACAAATGACATGAGCCATCTGCTCGACAGACTGAACTTCTTCCAGAGCAAGGAACTGGAGCAATTCTCGGACGGTTGGGGTCAGACCACCCGCGAGGATCGCGGCTGGGAGGACACCTACAGAAACCGCTGGCGGCACGACAAGATCGTGCGCTCGACCCACGGCGTGAACTGCACCGGATCCTGTTCGTGGAAGATTTACGTGAAGTCCGGTATCGTCACCTGGGAGACGCAGCAGACCGATTATCCACGCACCCGGGCGGGGCTGCCCAACCACGAGCCGCGGGGTTGCGCGCGCGGCGCGTCCTACAGCTGGTATCTCTATTCCGCGAACCGGGTGAAGAATCCGCTGATCCGGGGCAGTCTAATGCGCGCTTGGCGCAAGATGCGCGAAACGATGACACCTGTGGCGGCCTGGGCTGCGATCCAGAACGATCCGATCCTGCGGGCCTCCTATACCAAGACGCGCGGCAAGGGCGGGTTCGTGCGGGCAAGCTGGGACGAAGCGACCGAGATCGTCGCCGCCGCCAACGCCTATACCGCGAAAACCTATGGGCCCGACCGGGTGTTCGGCTTCTCGCCGATCCCTGCGATGTCGATGGTCAGCTATGCTGCAGGCTCGCGCTATCTGTCGCTTCTGGGCGGCACCGCCATGTCCTTCTACGACTGGTACTGCGACTTGCCCCCCGCTTCTCCCCAGACTTGGGGCGAACAGACCGACGTGCCGGAATCGGCCGACTGGTATAATGCGGGCTTCCTGATGCTCTGGGGGTCGAACGTGCCGCAGACGCGCACGCCGGACGCCCATTTCTATACCGAGGTGCGCTATCGCGGCACCAAATCCGCCGTGGTGAGCCCCGACTATTCCGAAGCGGCCAAGTTCGGCGACATCTGGCTGAACCCGCAGGCGGGCACCGATGCGGCGCTTGCGATGGCCATGGGCCATGTGATTTTGCGCGAATACCATCTGGACCGGCAGGCCGAGTATTTCGAAGATTACGCCCGCAAATACACCGACATGCCGATGCTGGTGCGGCTGGATGAAAAGGACGGCCATCTTGTACCCGGCCGGATGCTGCGCGCGGATGATTTCAAGGGCAATCTGGGCGAGGCCAACAACCCCGACTGGAAAACCGTCGCCTATGACGAAGCTTCGGGTAAGATCGTGGCGCCCAACGGATCTATCGGGTTCCGCTGGGGTGAAGAGGGCAAGTGGAATCTCGAAGAACAGGCAAAAGGGACAGAGGCCAAGCTGCGCCTGAGCCAGATCATGGAAGGCGACCACGATGAAGTTGTGGGCGTCGACTTCCCCTATTTCGGTGGTGCGGCCACGGGCGACTTCGTCAAATGCGATCACCCTGAGGTACTGACTCGGAACATCCCCGCGCGGAAGGTCAAACTGGCCGACGGCAAGGAAGTGCTGGTGGCCACGGTGTTCGACCTGTTCTGCGCCAATTACGGTCTCGATCGCGGTCTTGGCGGTGACTGGGTGTCCAAGGATTTCAACGACGACAGCCCCTACACCCCGGCCTGGGCCGAAAAGATCACCGGCGTCGAGCGTGAGAAAATCATCGCCGTCGCCCGTGAATTTGCGGGCAACGCCGAAAAGACCCATGGCAAGTCCATGGTCATCCTCGGGGCCGGTCTGAACCACTGGTACCACATGGACATGAACTATCGCGGCATCATCAACATGCTGGTGATGTGCGGCTGCATCGGCCAGGAGGGTGGCGGCTGGTCGCACTACGTGGGGCAGGAAAAGCTGCGCCCGCAGACCGGCTGGCAGCCTCTGGCCTTCGCGCTGGACTGGAACCGTCCGCCGCGGCACATGAATTCAACCAGCGCGTGGTATGCCCACACTGACCAATGGCGCTACGAGACCCTGCGCGCGGGCGAAATCCTGTCGCCGACGGCACCCGAGGGCGATTGGGACATCAGCCTGATCGACTACAACATCCGAGCCGAGCGCATGGGCTGGCTGCCCTCCGCTCCGCAGCTGAAAACTAACCCGCTGGAGGTGTCGAAACAGGCCAAGGCGGCGGGTAAGGAGATCAAGGAATTCGTCGCGGAACAGCTGAAATCCGGCGAACTGGAAATGTCCTGTCAGGACCCCGATGCACCCGAAAACTGGCCACGCAACCTGTTCGTCTGGCGCTCGAACCTGCTGGGGTCCAGCGGCAAGGGGCATGAATATTTCCTAAAGCACCTCCTAGGTACCGATCACGGCGTGATGGGCAAGGATCTGGGCGAGGAAGGCGGCGTAATGCCGAAGGAAGCCGTCTGGCATGACGAGGCGCCGAAGGGCAAGCTCGACCTGCTGGTGACCATCGACTTCCGCATGTCCACCACCTGCGTCTATTCCGACATCGTGCTGCCCACGGCCAGTTGGTACGAAAAAGACGACCTCAACACCTCGGACATGCACCCGTTCATCCACCCGCTTCAGGCGGCTGTAGATCCGGCCTATGAAAGCAAATCCGACTGGGAGATTTTCAAGTCGATCGCTCACAAATTCTCCGAGGTCGCACCCGAGGTGCTTGGAGTGGAGACAGACATCGTCCAGCTTCCGCTGCTGCACGATACCCCGGGAGAGTTGGCGCAGGCCCACGTCCGGGACTGGAAAAAGGGCGAATGTGACCTGATCCCCGGCAAGACCGCGCCGAACTATATCGCGGTCGAGCGGGATTATCCCAACCTTTACAAGAAGTTCACCTCTGTGGGTCCGCTTCTCGAAAAGCTTGGCAATGGCGGCAAGGGGATCAACTGGGACACCAAGGTCGAGGTCAAGCATCTGCGCGAACTGAACGGAGTCGTGCTGGACGAAGGTGTCTCCAAGGGCCAGCCGAAACTCGACACCGCCATCGACGCGGCCGAAATGATCCTGATGCTTGCCCCCGAGACCAACGGCGAAGTAGCCGTCAAGGCGTGGGAGGAACTGGAGAAGCCAACGGGCCGCCATCATGCCCATCTGGCTGAAGGTGCGCACCATACCAAAATCCGCTTCCGCGATATCGCAGCGCAACCGCGCAAGATCATCTCGTCGCCGACCTGGTCGGGGATCGAGAGCGAGGAGGTCTGCTACAACGCGGGCTATACCAACGTCCACGAGTTGATCCCGTGGCGCACCCTGACGGGCCGCCAGCAGCTCTACCAGGATCACGAATGGATGCGCGCCTTCGGCGAGGGCTTCGTCAGCTACCGCCCGCCGGTCGATCTCAAGACCATCACCGCGGCCGTCAACAACGACGCGGCCGAGGGCAGCCCGCACGTGGTGCTGAACTTCATCACGCCGCACCAGAAATGGGGCATCCACTCCACCTATACCGACAACCTGTTGATGCTGACGCTGAACAGGGGCGGACCGGTGGTCTGGATGTCCGAGGTGGACGCGAAGAAGGCGGGGCTCGTCGATAACGACTGGGTCGAGGCCTACAACATCAACGGCGCGCTGACCGCGCGAGTGGTGGTGTCCCAGCGGATCAAGCAGGGCACGCTGTTCATGTACCACGCGCAGGAAAAGATCGTGAACACGCCCGGTTCGGAAAAGACCGGCAATCGCGGCGGCATCCACAACTCGGTCACCCGGGCGACCCTGAAACCCACGCATATGATCGGCGGCTACGCGCAGCTGTCCTACGGCTTCAACTACTACGGCACCGTGGGCAGCAACCGCGACGAGTTCGTAATCGTGCGGAAAATGAAGAAGATCGACTGGCTCGACAAACCTGCAGGCCGGTCCGCAACCCAAAACGTGGAGGCAGCGGAATGAGAGTTCGTGCGCAAATCGGCAAGGTCCTGAACCTCGACAAATGCATCGGGTGTCACACCTGCTCGGTCACCTGCAAGAACGTGTGGACGACGCGCGAAGGCGTTGAATACGCGTGGTTCAACAACGTCGAGACCAAGCCCGGCACCGGCTATCCGACCGACTGGGAGAACCAGAAACGGTGGAACGGGGGCTGGGCGCGCTCGGCCAGCGGCAAATTGCACCCCAAGCAGGGCAGCAAGTGGCGGATTCTGGCGAACATATTCGCCAATCCGTCGATGCCCGAGATCGACGATTACTACGAGCCATTCGATTTCGACTATGACCACCTGAAATCGGCACCCGACATGGACCATTTCCCCACCGCGCGTCCTCGATCCAAGATCACCGGTGAGCGGATGGAGAAGATCGAGAAAGGTCCGAACTGGGAGGAAATTCTGGGCGGTGAGTTCTCGAAGCGGTCGCAGGATTACAACTTCGAGGACGTGCAGAAGGAGATTTATGGAGAGTATGAAAATACCTTCATGATGTATCTGCCGCGTCTGTGCGAGCATTGCCTCAACCCGACCTGCTCGGCATCCTGTCCCTCGGGCGCGATCTACAAGCGCGAGGAAGACGGCATCGTTCTGATCGACCAAGAGAAATGCCGCGGCTGGCGGATGTGTATCACCGGCTGCCCCTACAAGAAGGTCTATTACAACTGGGATACCGGCAAATCCGAGAAGTGCACCTTCTGCTATCCGCGGATTGAGTCCGGCCAGCCCACGGTCTGCTCGGAAACCTGCGTCGGCCGTATCCGCTATCTGGGTGTCATCCTTTATGACGCCGACAAGATCGAGGCGGCGGCCAGCGCCGAACGCGAGACCGATCTCTACGGCGCGCAACTGGATGTGTTCCTCGATCCGAACGACCCTGAAGTGATCGCTGCGGCCCGCCGCGACGGTGTGCCAGAGGACTGGATTGAGGCCGCCAAGGTCAGCCCGGTCTGGAAGATGGCGATGGACTGGAAGGTGGCCTTCCCGCTGCATCCCGAATACCGGACGCTGCCGATGGTGTGGTACATCCCGCCGCTGTCGCCGATCCAGAACGCCGCTCAGGCGGGCCAGATCGCGATGAGCGACCAGATGCCCGACGTGCGGTCTCTGCGCATCCCCGTCAAATACCTCGCCAACATGCTGACGGCGGGGGACGAGGAGCCCATCGTTCACGCGCTGGAACGCATGTCCGCGATGCGGCTCTACATGCGGGCGCTCAGCGTGGATGGCGTGCGGGACGAGGCGATCGCCGCCCGTGTCGGTATGTCGGGCCGGGTGATCGAGGACATGTACAAGATCATGGCCATCGCCGATTACGAGGACCGCTTCGCGATCCCCACGGCGCACCGCGAGCAGAACGAGCATGGCGCCGACATCCGCGGCGGCTGCGGCTTTACCGATGGCAACGGCTGTTCCACCGGCGAGGCCGGCAAGACCACCTTGTTCGGCGGCAAGAAAAAGAAATTCGCCCTTCCGCAGGAGACCTTCTGATGATGGACCGCACACTCAAGGCCCTGTCGCTGATCCTGAACTATCCCTCGCGGGAGCTTCAGGAGGCGATGCCCGAAATCGGCGCCGTTCTTGGCGGCGATCCCCGAATCGCCGCCGACACGCGGGCGGCGCTGCGCAGGTTGGCCGATGGCTTCGCAAAGGCGGACCTCTACGACCTGCAGGAAAGCTATGTGATGCTCTTCGACCGGTCGCGGACGCTGTCGCTCAATCTCTTCGAGCATGTTCATGGCGAAAGCCGTGACCGGGGTGGCGCAATGGTCAGCCTGATCGAGACCTACCGGGAGGGCGGGTTCGAGCCCGCCACCTCGGAACTGCCGGATCACCTGCCGGTGTTGCTGGAATTCCTGTCGACGCGTCCCTTCGCAGAAGTGCAGGAAACTTTGGCGGACGCGGCGCATATCCTTGACGCTCTCGCGGCCCGGCTCGTCCGGCGCGACAGCGGATATGCTGCTGCGTTCGCCGCTCTTTCCCAGCTCGCCGACATGCAGGCCGACGCCGAAGCGGTGGCCGACATGCTGGCCCAGCCGGACGATGACCCGACCGACCTGGCGGCGCTTGATGCCGTCTGGGAGGAAACCGAGGTAACATTCGGCCCCGATCCAAACGCCGGTTGTCCGCAAGTCCGCGACATGCTCGCGTTGATGGACAGCCCAAGCCGCCGCGCAATGGATGCGCGGCCCGTGACCGAATAATGGAGGCAGACATGCACAACTTTCTTTTCGGGATTTATCCTTATATCGCTCTGTCCGTTCTTCTGATCGGATCGGTCGTGCGCTACGAACGTGACCCCTTCACGTGGAAAACCTCGTCGAGCCAGATGCTGCGTCGTAAGCAGTTGATTATCGGTTCAATCCTGTTCCATGTCGGTGTCCTGGTGATCTTCGTCGGGCATCTCGTTGGTCTGTTGACCCCAATCGCGGTCTTCGATGCCATGGGAATCAGCCACGGGGCAAAGCAGCTTTTGGCCGTGATCGCCGGCGGTATCGCCGGTGTGATGGCTCTCGTGGGCGGTGGGATGCTCATGCATCGCCGCTGGACCGATCCGCGTATCCGTAAGACGTCCAGTTTTGCCGACATCGCCATTCTGGCACTGCTGTTGGCGCAGCTTGTGCTTGGTCTGGGGACGGTCTTCGTCTCGCTCCAGCATCTTGATGGTCACGAAATGACCAAGTTCATGTCCTGGGCTCAAGGCATATTCACTTTCCAATCCGGTGCCGCGGCGCGCATCGAGGGTGTCGCCTTGATCTTCAAGCTGCACCTGTTCCTTGGGCTGACGATCTTTTTGCTCTTCCCGTTTACAAGGCTGGTCCACATCGCTTCGGGCATCTTCGCCCCGCTGCGTTACCTGTTCTTGCGGGCAGGCTATCAGCTTGTCCGTTCGCGGCGGCATCGACCGCTCGAAGAACGCCGCCGCGCCTATGACAAGGTGCAAGCCAAGCGCGGTCCCACCGCCACGACGCCGGCGGAGTGAACCAGATGAATGTGGCCCTGTTTCCCGATATCGTCGTAAACCATGAAACCATCCCCTCGGCGGCCATCGCCGCCGAGGCCCAGAACCACACCGGCCCGAAGGACAAGCCGGGCATCGCCTGGCGCAAGGCGGCGCAGGCGCTGGCCATCCGCGCACTGCTGTTGCAAGAGGCGAAGCGCCGGGGGTTGACGCCCGACCCGCTGGAACTGGCGCCAAGCCGTTTTGAGACCGAAGACGAAGCCCTGATCCGTGCCCTTCTGGATGAAGCGCTGGAAATCGAGCCGATTGCCGAGGACGCGGTCCGTGCGGAATGGCAAAAGGACCCCGACCGTTACCGATCCGCGCCGCTCTGGGATGTCTCGCATATCCTGTGTGCCTGCGATCCGCGCGACGACGCCGAACGCGCCATGGCCGAGGCACGGGCCGTTGCCCTGCTGGCGCGGCTTGATGGCGACGCCAAAGGGTTCGCCGCCGCTGCCCGTGAAAGCGACTGCGGCTCCAAGGCTTCGGCTGGGCATCTGGGCCAGCTTGGCCCGGGCGACACTGTCCCTGAGTTCGAGGCGGCGTTGCGCACCCTGGTCGAAGGCGGCATCAGTCCCGCACCCGTTCTCTCGCGGCACGGCTGGCACATAATTCGCCTGAACGCCATTGCACCGGGTCAGGTTCTGCCGTTTGTGAGCGTCCGACCCAAGATCGCGCAGGCCCTCGAGAAGGCAGCCTGGGCGAGGGCATCTCGGCAATTCGTCGAAACCCTGGCACAGAGCGCACAGATCACCGGCGCAAGTCTTGCGCCGATCTAAACCACGCTAAAGGACGTGTCATGCAACCGTCAGAGCCAATGCTGCGTGGGAGCGGTGATAAACCGACAAGCCCGAGCCTGCTTGCAAATCCTCTGGATTTCATCAGTGAAGACCACCTGCGCGAACGTCAGGTTTGCGCAGTAATCGACGGGCTGGCAACAGCAGACACTCTTGATCGCCAAGCAACAACAACTGTACTGCGCTTTCTGAACGAGGAACTGAATGTTCACCTGCGCGACGAGGCAGAGGACCTGTTCCCGCTTCTTGCCCGGCGCTGCACGGAGGAGGATGCAATCGAGGGTGCGATCAACCGGATCAGGGCCGATCAGGACGAGGCAATGCGTCTGCTGCCCGAAGTGCGTGCGATGCTGGCCGGGTGCCTTGACAGGGGGGGCGACCTGACCGCCAAGGAGCGCGCAGTGTTGACCAAGTTTGCGGGGCACGTGCGCCGCCACCTCGTTGCCGAAAACGCTATCCTCTTGCCGATTGCCCGCGCCCGGCTGACCCGGGCCGATCTGCGGCATCTGTCGAAACACATGCGGTCAAGACGCGGGCTGCCAGATTTTCCGGGGACGCCCGATGCTGAATGATATTCTGGCGCGCAACGTGGCTTGGTCGCAGCAACGTCACGCCGAGGAACCCGACTATTTCACCCGCCTTGCCGCCCTTCAAGCGCCCGAGTTCTTCTGGATCGGCTGTTCGGACAGCCGGGTTCCGGCCAACGTGGTCGCGGGCCTCGATCCGGGCGAGGTCTTCGTCCATCGCAACGTCGCCAACATCGTTCATTCCTCGGACATGAACCTACTGTCGGCGCTGGAATTCGCGGTCGATGCGTTGCATGTGCGCGAGATCATCGTTTGCGGCCACTATGGCTGCGGCGGGGTCAAGGCCGCGACCGAGGATCTGCCCCATGGTCTGGCCGATCACTGGCTCGAGCCGATCCGGCGCCTGGCCCGCGCTTACTCGGTCGATTTGGGGCGCGAACCCGACCTCGAAGCGCAACGTGACCGGCTGGCCGAACTCAATGTGGTCGAGGGCGTGCGGCGTGTCTGCGAAACGCCGATCCTGCAGAGGGCATGGCGCCGCGGAGCCAATGTCCGCGTGCACGGCCTGATCTACGGGCTCAGGGACGGGCGCCTGCGAGATCTCGATTGCAGCATTGGGCCCGGGCACTTTCAGGCCGCCCAATCCACACAGGAGGCAGTACAATGACCGTCCATCAAGCCATCGCGTCACCGGGCTGCGGCTGTGACAGTCAGGACATGCTTCACGCGCTGATCAGCATCGACGAGGCGCTTGCCCGGATTGCGGCGCACACTGCACCGGTCGGTCGGACCGAGGCCGTGTCGCTCGACCGCGCCTTTGGCCGCATTCTCGCTCAGGCGGTCCGGTCCCGATCCATGGCACCGGCTTTCGATAATGCGGCGATGGATGGCTATGCGATCGCGACATCGTCCCTGACTGGCGCCGGACCCTGGGTGCTGCCGGTCGTTGCGCGCGTGCCTGCCGGACAGGCGGTGATGACACCGGTTGCCGGAGCCGTTGCGGCCCGGATCTTCACGGGCGCGCCAATCCCAAGTGGCGCGGACGCTGTCGTGATGCAGGAGGATGTACAGCGTGACGGGGACGTCATTCATCTGTCGCGCCGACCTGAACCGGGTTTGAACATCCGCCGCGCGGGCGGCGACATAGCCAAGGGTGCGACCGTTCTGGACAAGGGCCGCAGGCTCGGCCCAAGGGAGATCGCCGCCTGCGCCGCTGCCGGCGCGGGCATCCTGCGCGTTCGGCGCAGGCTGCGCGTGGCACTGCTGGTCACCGGCGACGAGGTACGCCGCGCCGGAGGCGCGCGCGAGGCCGCCCAGATCTGGGACGTCAACACTCCGATGCTGACGGCAAGCCTTGCAGCTGCGGATGTCGACATCATTGCCTCGGATCATGGTGCCGACAACCTTGCCGGCCTTGTCCGTCAATTGGGCGACATGGCGGCGCAGGCCGATCTTGTCATCACCACGGGCGGTATCTCGGTGGGCGAAGAAGACCATGTTAAACCAGCCGTCATGGCGCTCGGAGGCGAAACCCTGTTCAGCGGCGTCGCGATCAAACCGGGCAAGCCGGTGTCGGTCGGGCGTATCGGCAAGGCGCACTGGCTTGGATTGCCCGGCAACCCGGTATCGGCCTTCGTCATATGGCAGGTCTTCGGACTGGCGCTGATCCGTGCCCTGAGCGGCGAGGGACCCATCCCAACCCGGCGCCATGTCGTGACCGCAAGCCCAATCCGCCGCAAGCCCGGGCGCTGCGAACTCCGACCCGTCACTCTGGCCGGTTTTGATGCAGAGGGTCGCGAGATCGTCGGTTTCGAGGATGCCACGCATTCGGCCCGTGTAAGGCTGCTCTCTCTAGCCGACGGGCTGATGTTTCTGCCCGCCGATGCCGAATGTCTGCCAGCCGGTGCGCTGGTCGAATTCCAACCTTTCCGCCAATCCTGAGGAGTCCAGATATGAAACTTGCCTACACGATGGCGCCGGGGCGCGGCGGCACCGACCTGGTTCTTGAACGGCTCGCAACCGACCTCGCGGCCCGCGGTCTCAGATGTTGCGGCACTGTGCAGATCAACAGCGAGCGCGCCGATTCCGGCCCCTGCGACATGGATGTGCGAGTGTTGCCTGATGGTGCCGTTCTGCGCATCAGCCAAGACCTTGGCTCGCAGGCGCGGGGGTGCCGCCTCGACCCGGCCGCGCTGGAAACGGCGGTCGGGTTGGTCGCGGCCGATCTCTCATCCGGGGCGGACCTCCTGATCGTCAACAAGTTCGGCAAACACGAGGCCGAGGGACGAGGGTTCCGCAACGTAATCGCCGAGGCGATCGCGATGGACGTTCCCGTTCTGGTTGGTCTCAATGCGCTCAACCGACCGGATTTCGAGACCTTCGCGGAAGGGCTGGCAATCCAGCTGCCATCTGATCCCGAAGCACTGATGGCTTGGGTAGATGAAGTGGCCGAGCCGGCTCACGAACCGGTCTGATTTTGGCTGATCGTCGGGATCTTTTATTCGTCTTTCTGAGGTGAAAAGGCCTCCGTCTACACCGGACATTCAGGCAAAACCATGGAGGTTTAGGCATATGCCCAAGCACGTGCTTATGTCTGACTATGAGATCATCACTGATGGCGGCCGTCGGCGCCGCTGGAAAGCTCCGGAGAAGCTGCGGATCGTTGAGGAGACCTTGGAGGAGTGGGCAGATTCGCCATAGCTCCAAAGAGCTTAACTGTCGTCTATGTGCAAAAGATGTGCAGCTTGAGATAAAGTCGCAGCATCAAAGGTCTAAGGTTTTATTTGACATAAACTTCATTATGCGAATCTATCATGTACGCGCAAAGCGATAACGTCACTCTCGAGCAAAGCAGAAGTGTCACTCTCCTCGCAAAACGATGTGAGGATGAGTGGACATGGGATGGGTGATGATGAGCGA
>NZ_BSNL01000021.1 GCF_030159975.1 Sulfitobacter pacificus | reverse complement strand
AGTATCCTAATTAAAGGTACAATGCCACAAATAGAGGTACAAGCAGCCATTGAAAAGTCAGGGAAAAATTAGCCTCTATTCTCTTTAATTAGGGCACAACGACACCAACCGTCGCCACTCATGAAGTTTCTATGGTCTGTGCTGTTTATTGCGCTGTCAAACTACAGCTTCATCAAACGGAATTTCCCAAGTCTGAAGAACGTCTATATTGCTCTCAGCTCCACTTTACCTCTCGCTATCATCGATTTCTCTAGTGACGGGCTGTTCAGTTCACCATGGCTATTCGCGCCACTGGCGCTGGCAGTCTTTGCGCGGGAACTTGCCTGCGACATACCGGACATCAATGGTGACGACGCAACCATCGCTGTTCGACTTGGGGAGAGAATGAGCTCGAAATCAGTCTTTGCTTGCTACTCCGTTTCTTTGTCGCTTTTGACCATCCTTTCAAATAGCGAGCGTGAGTTCGTGATACCCGCCGTCGGATGGGGACTGCTCGCTCTCTACTTGGTTTTCAAAGTGAAATATCGCTGGTCGGAGCGTCGTTTGATCCTGTTTTCAGCTCCGCTTGTGATTTGCCCGGCCGTCCTCGTCCTTAACTAGCCAGAACTCGTGCGATCGTGACAATCAAGGCGACAGTGATCGTCAGGGCTACAGGCAATTCACTCAGGGCAACCCTTTGACGATACCGAAATTCCTCAGTCAAGTACTTCTCGTAGTCTATCGAGTGTTTGTGCTTGGCGAATTCTGACTCATCAGACTCCGCCATCTTGTCGGCCAACCATTGCTTACGCTGTCGGATCGATTTCAAGTACAGCCGGTTCACTACCATCCTGGGGTAGAAATTGAACAACACGACCACAGGCAGTGCGAGCACCATTGGCAAATAGACGAGCGGCGCCAGCAAGACAGCGAATTCGCTGCCCAACACGTAATCCATCTTGGCGTGAAAGTAGGTGTGTATGACGGTCATAAGGAGCGTCAGGAATGTGAAAATATTCACCAGGTAGATCAAACGTGGAAAGGCCTCGGTATCGAGAAGATCGCTCTTCGGATCTACGTGTTCGATGGATCGAAGAAGATGACCAACACACCATAGTTTTCGACCGATGAAGCCACCACATGAGTACTGAAGAGCCGTGAAGACAGCAAAAAACAAATGAACAATAGGTTCACCTGGAAATTCAAGCAGAGAGTAGATCCCAAAACCGCCGACAAAGTATGTACCAAACTGAGCCAGCCCAAGCCGGCCGGTTAGAAGACGGTCCCTCCAAAATCGGTAGTCAGCTTGCTCAGAAACCTCGTCAGGTAAAGCCTGCTCAATGAGCTCCGGCACAGTTCTCAATACCAAGATCGACATCAAGAAAAGCGCTACGCAGGCTGTTCCCGCAACAAGTCCTCTATATTGGTAGACGAACACCTGGATGGTCGAACTCGCCGTACGTTGATCATACATGGCGCTTAGCAAAAAGTAGCCGACAGCGGCATAAGCAATGCAAAACAGCAATGCCGCCCAAAAGCTAAATAGCACACTCCAAAAGCCACCAGACGTCCGCATAATTCCTAGTTATCGTTACATAGTGACTACGATAGCATCGCTCACAGCTTGCGCCTGATCAACCTCCTAATCCATGGTTGTCGCAGCGAGAATGGAAAAAAGCCAAGCCGATATGCAGCTGTTTTGTAATTGAATACCGAATGAAGGCCATCAATTAAGGTGGCACAAGTAGCTGAACTTAAGGTGCGTCTTGGATGAATGGACAACGGTCAGTTCTCCGACACCTGCTGCATCGGTACGCAGAGCGAAGTTCCTTTGCCCACCTGCACAACCACAGAGCGACGCGAGAATTCAAGCCGCAGATCGTTCGCTGTCCAGCCCGCGCTGCCCAGTAGTTCGGAACGTGCAGTGACCATATCCTGTACGTCGGCAAATCCGCGATCGCGTATCTCTTCCCAGGTCGTGAAGACAGCTTCTGACAAGGGCGAGCAAGTGCCGCTTTCGGCCGAAGCAACCCGCACACGCGCGGAGGTATCCCCCAAAACCGTCTGAAGCCTGCGCAGAACCGCATGCCTTCGCCCTTCGGCCAAGGCAAAATTAAGACGTTCCTTGAGCTGATCATCCAAACGGGCATCCCATCTGAGCGATGCGAAACCCTGCACGTTAATCGACAAATCCGCCTCGTTGTTGGCTAGCCAAACTTGCAAGGATTGTGCCAGCTGTGCCAGTTGCACCTCCAACGCGCTTTGATGCAGGGCATCTGCCTCGGACAGTGCCTCAAAACTGTTAAGGCCGCGCTGATAAGCACCCGCCTGGGTGTTTCCGGTGCCGCGCACACCCGAAGGGAAAAAGAATATCACCTGCATATTGGGGGCCTGCAAGACCCGCCGATCCTCGGCGTATAGGTGGTACTCCCAGATCACTGGATCGGTGGTTGCGGTCTGGATGAGCGGTGCGGGCGCCGGGGCGGGAAGGACAACGCTGGTGAGTCTCGGCATCGGATCATGGGGCGGGACCAGCCCCGCCGCAAGGGCGTCAATAGCTTCAGCTACTTTTTGGATCGCGCTCTGATCGCCTGCCGAAAGTTCCGTATTGATTAACGCCCTGACTTGTTCTTTTGTCATTCTAGGCGTCGCAGATTGCCTGTTCTCCTGTCTATTGTCAGCGATCCCAGCCAAACTGGCACCCAAGCCTTCGAGGTCGAAATTACCGGACCCGCTTTCCTCAGTGCACTTTGCCATATCGTAGGCGTCATCCGCTCGTTTAGCGCGGATCAGCTTCACTGTCTGTGTCGGGACAGCGTAGGAATACAGCTCTGGAAAGGTGCGTTGCCCAAAGGTCAGATCAACCTCGGTCTGCGGCAAGACGTAATAATGCTCTGAATCCATGTGGGTAAGGTTGCCTTGCTCCACGATGCAGGGCAGCCCGCGTGATGTCGTGCCGACAAAGGTGTAGGTTTCCCACTCTCGCGGTTTGGTCAGCAGTTCGGCATTCTGGCTTGCTGCGGCAATGGCCAAGAGAACAAGCAGACCGGGTGCCAACAGCAACAGACCATTGCATGACATCATGATCGCCAGCGGCAAGAACCGGGCTGTCCGCTTGCCGGGGACACGCTTCAACGGGGGCCGCCACTTGCCACCACCTGCATCGCCTGGTTGCTTCCGGGCGATGGGCACCGGCTGAAACTGAAACGCCTCGAAAGTCGCCCAGTCCTTAGCAAAGAGGTTCTTGATGGACTTGCGATAGGCCTTCTGTACCTTCGCGATGACCTGTCTGCGAAACACCCGTCCCAGAAAAGCCGAGAACAGGTAGACCAGCAGGAACGAGCCCACGAGAATATGATCGTCATACTGCGCGATAAGCAGCGAGGATTGAAACGATAGCGCAATCTTGGCCCCCAGCGAGGCGACGGCGGCCACAACAAAAGGCCATATCCGCAGATACACGCTCCTTTCGACGACGCGAGAAACATACGCCGCCGTTTCCTTGACCCTGCTGGTATTGCTGTCGGACAAGAGCACATCGTTGAACGCTTCAAGCCGCTGCGCCACATCCAGCCGCGTGGCTTCGATGTTTTTGAGGTGCCGAGTGACGTCGTCTGCGCGCGCACCGATCTGCGCGCTCCACGCGCTCTGCAGTGTTTTCAGTGCTTTGCTTTCGGTCGCTTCCACAGCCGTCTGGAGCACCAGGCAAAACTGGGAAATCTCTTGCTCCTTATCAGCTAGATAGGCCCCCAATCCGGTGATCGTACCGTCGAGCAGCGCAACAGACCGTTTGCGCGCCCGCTTAAAAAATTTTTCCAACCGGAATAGGTAGGTCGGTGTATCCATTTCTTCGGCAATTCGGCGGGTCGTCAGGTGATCCAGCAAAGCCGTAATGCGGTACTCCAATTCGCCGCTTTCCAGCTGCAACCCCGTAATTTTATCCAGACGCGTCGGCGTGTCAATTTGTGAGACCGCGCGCAGCAGACCTAGCGCCGGTGTGTCGGACCCGCCTTGCGATGCATGGCTTTCCGGGCTCTTGTCTGACAAATCCGCGGCAATCCTGCTCTGCGCGATGTCATACTGTCCGCAGAGTCGATCGAAGGTGCCTTGCGCTGCTTGGGTCAGTTCAACGATCTGCGCCTCGGGGATTTGCATCTGTGCCTTGATGGCATCGAACCGGTCCTGGCTCCCTTGGCGCTTATTCTCGACCTCCTCCCACTCGGCCCGTGTGGCTTTGCGCTCTGCAATCAACGCGACCGCGGCGGGCGGCAGGTCGTCGTCCTCGTCGCTTGAACCTTGAGGCAGACTCTGGGCAATTTCCGCATCAAGGCGGCGCAAGGTGGCCTTCAGCCCCTCCAGCTTTTCGGCCCAATGAACCAGATCCTTTTGGTGCGGCTCAAGCTTTAGCTCCAGCCGGTCAAGTTCCATTTCTGCCACCAACAGTTCCCGGTCTGTCTCGGCCAAACCCTGAACCAGTTCCACGACTTCCGCAGCATTTTGCAATTCGGTCATCTTTCATTTTCCTTCTGATAGGAAGGTGCGCACCCTCTTGAGCCCGGCAAGATAGAGATCTTCCTTCTCGGCACCGGACATGGTGAAATTCAGCCAGTTGGCCCTGCCTGTATCGATTTTCATGATCTTGCGGTTCTTCGGTGCCTTGCGGATCAACCCGCTGTGCGCATCGCGATCGCGTTGCAATCGCACGGCATTGGCCACCGCCCCGGCATCTTTCACAAAGGCCCCGATAGACGCTCTGTTGCGAATGCGCACGTTTGGATTGTCATGCACAAGCGGCACTGAAATGGACGCGACATCGGGCGACATGTCCTTGACGACCTCATCCGTGGGCAGGTTGGAAAACAGCCCGCCATCGAGAAAGGTAAGCTCCTCCAGCTCCGCCATCTCACGCGCGGCACGGTCCGACACGAACGGCGCAATCTCGCCAAAGATGTGGTCCGCCCAAGCCTTTTTGCGTGTGCGCAGAACGCACGGTTCAAAAAACAGAGGGATCGACATGGACATGCGCACAAGTTTGGCAGGCGAGAGGTCATTGTATTCTTCCGCCAGCAAATACAGGTGTTCCGGCAGACAGAACTTCATGCCGGTGGGCATGGCCGTGGCAATCAGCCTGAGCACCACATCCGGCGCCACGACTTCCGACCCGGCGAGGAACGGGTTTTGCGTCTTCAATTCCGTCATGGGCACCAGGCGGCCGTTGGTCAGCCGAATGTCGGTGATGCTGCTCAGATCCGTGGCAATCCGGCCCATACGCGCGGTCAGGTCAGCGATGGACGAGACGCGCGCCTCGCGCAATAGGGTTGCCATCCAGTTTTCGAACACCAGCCCGCTGTTCAACCCCCTGAAACGCAGCAGATGCCGAAGTGCCATGACCAACCCCGGCAGCAGCACCAGCCGTGCCAGAGTGCGCTTGGCCGCATAACGTTTGACAATCCGTCGCACGGCGCGCGGTCCGTCGACAAAAGTATCCATGGGCATCTCATCGACCAGCCCGGTCAGCTTTTCTCCAACCGGCGTCAGGATGGAGGGCCCGCGTAGTGCAAATTGCCCCACGGTGACAATCGCGCCCGCCGAAGTTCCGGCAATCGCCGGAAAGCGGAATCCGGCGTCCTCCAGACCCACGATGAGACCAGCATGCGCCAATCCCAGTGTGCCACCGCCCTGAAGGACCAGGTTGGTGACGTAAAATCCTGGCAATGGTTCTTTATTTTTTCCGTTACATTGGATTAGCCGGTATCCCGGTCCCTGTTCGGCCGCGGCAATTTTCCATCCTGAAAAGGCCGACATGCGGCCGATGACATCGGGCTGTTTCGACAGCGCCCGTATGTCCGCGCGCAGGCTTGCGACATCGTTGGTGGAGCTGATGTCAAACGGCATGGTCTGTTCCCCTATCCACGGATGGTCTCAGACGAATGCGCCGCTGAGAGCCTTGAGGATACGCACGAGAGCGGCAACAGCATTCAACGCCTCGGCCAATGAATTGAGGTTGCGCACGGTACGGTCCGCATCATCGGCAAACCCTTTCAGCCGCATGATGGAGCCTGCCATTGTCGTATTCGCATTGACCTGCCGCTTGGCATTCAACAGCGTCACGTGCGCACGGCCCAGCTTGGCGCGCTCTGCCGTGATCCGGTCCGCCGCGGCAAAGTCCTTGCGTGCGATGGCATCCTTGCGCTCCTGGCGCAGTTGCTCTGACAAGGCGGCCTTGTCGTTTTCGATCCGCGTGAGTTCTGCGAGCGCTGCTCTGCGTTCTGCGTTGGTTAGCATATCACCCATCCTTCTTTCTGATTACATCGACAACGGCCCGGATTTCTGTGACCACGGCCAGAATTTCGCTTGGTGCGCCGGGGGAATTGAGCCGTTTCAGCAGCTCCCCATGAAGCTTGCGCAGAAGGCGCAAACTGTTCCCCGCAGAGGCGTTTTGCGCCTTGATAAAGGTGTTGTGACGCGCCTTAAGGCGATCCAGCGCTCGGCGATATCGCACCGGATCGCCGGATGTCTGCGCAAATTCCATTTCTGTCTGCGCCGCAACCAGCTTCTCATGCCGCGCCCCAAGCCCGGACTGCAGATCCAGAAACGCCGCCACGCTCAACAAGAGACCCTCGATCTCTTTATCGGCCTGCCCCACCAGCCGGCGCAACTGCGCCACGCGCACCTGGCTCGCCAGAAAACCGGTAACAGCAGCTGCCTGATCCGCCTTCCCCGAGGCCCGCGTGGCCAATCGGGCGAGCGGCGTATATTTTGCTTCCGATGCCTCTTTCAAGGCGGCGGCCAGATCGTCGGCCTGCTGGCGCACGTCGTCTGAGCTCTTGGACGATGCAATCGCAAGCAATGACATGAAGTACCCCTCAATCGCATTGAGCGCCTGAAGCGAATTGCTGGCGGATACCGGCCCCCCGCCAAGCTCGACCGAACTGACCAACCGACAATCCGCCATGATGGTGAAATCGTCACTCTGCGTGCAGTCGTGCAAGGTATAAACCTCAGCACCCTGTGCAATGAGCCGGCCTTCAGCGGCACGTCTTTCCACTTTGGCCTGGGTTTCAAGTTGGGGCCGAAACTGGGCTGAGGAGGTTGCCAGCAATTCACTTGCAGCTGTGATTTCTTCGGTCACATCGGGGGTGGTGCAGGCTGTCACGGTAAGCAGGCAACACAGTGGCAGATATCTCATGGTTATTCTCCGACAGGAATGATGGCGCAGGGCCAGGTGTTACGTCAGGTTCAGGGTCCGGGAAGCCCAGCCAAAAATCAGCGTCCTTTCCGTGAAAAAAACATCAAAACTGCAGTCTATGCGGGAAACTCCGGGTGCCGATCACCCCGTTGATTTGTGCCCGCCGCGGGAGGAACGGCGGGCACCCTGGTCAGTCCATTGTGCCTGCGGCACGCATCAGACTGGCCATGTCGCGGATCACCACATCGCCAGGGGTAACCCCTTGGTCGGGGGTCCAATCCTTGCCACCGGGGGCCTGCTTCCAGAAGCTATGTGGATCATTGCCGATGATGCCCGTGAGGGTCTCGGCCACCAACCGGGTGCCCAAGGGACCCAGCTTCTGCCCGTCACCCAGCATCTCGGCCTCCTTGAGCACGTAGAACCACAACGGCGTTGCCGCGTCGAAACCACCTGCATGAACGGCGTCCCCGGTCGGACCATCCAGTAGATCCCCGGCCGACAACCGCGCGTGGTGCAGACCCAGATCAGCCTCCAACGCGTCCAGACAGCCTTGGGCGCTTGGGAGGCCAAAAAGATAACCGCGACGCAGGTTGCGCCGCGCCAGATGGCGCAACACGCCATGCTCGCTGGGGTCATCATTGACCAGATCGTTGACGGGCAAGGCCAAGTTGCTGTCGATGCGCCGCGTGGCGCGGTCAGGCGTCGCGCTTTTGGGCCCCTCAACGAACCGCTGCCAGTCGATGGGCCAATGGGCAGGCAGGGACGGCGCATTCCCGCCACCCGGCAATGGCATGGGAGAGGACGCCCCGCCCGTAAAGCGGAACAGTTCCGCAAATCCCGCCCGTGGCAGCAGGGCATCCTCTTCGGGTCGCCCAAACCGATCGCTCCAATCGTAGGCATCGCGGGCCATGGAATGACCAAACCGGAAGGCGGCGACGGAAAACTCCAAAGGCATCGGCATAAGGTCGGGACGCGTGGGCGTGTTCCGGGCAAAGAAACGATCATAAAGTCGGGGTCCGTGGCGCCGAATATCATCGAGCGTGTCGGGATCGCACAACTGCGGCAGAAACACGTGCAGCAGCAGCCATTGGTAATGCCAGGTTGTCATCCGACGCGCCCATTGGAACAACCCATCGCGGTCGTTGACCGGCGCGTCGGGATAGCGCTCGGGATGGTCACGCGCCTCGATAACAATCGTGTTGTGCAACCGCACCCAGGCAAGATGGAACTGCGAGACCGCAAGGTTCTCGTCGTTGCGCATATCCCCAAGAATGGCGCGCTGCACCCGGATGCTGCCATCGGGATTGACAAAGAGGTCGCGCAAGTCAGCTGGGAGCGCGCGCAGCTCGTCCTCGGACACGAGGCCTCGGCGCAGCAGGTCACGCAACCGCAGCACATCGCGGCCAATGTCATGCGGGGGGCGCACGTTACCAAACCCAGCATCACTGACTGTTCCCACCCACAACCGCGCGGCATCCCCGTGAAACCGCAGCGCATCCTGCAGTTTCTGGGCGAAGGGCCCCACCAGCGGCCCACCGCCGTAGACGCTGTCAAGGTTCAGCGCCCCTGCCCGTAGGTTTTGCACCTGTGCCCGCACGCGGTCGCGGTCAAGCGGCGTGATCTGCGGCACGTCGATGATGGAGATGCCACTCTCACGGTCGGTGTTTGCGGTCAGGTCATGGTCTGCAAACTGCCCGAAATAGGTGAACACTGGCGGGTTCGTGGCGTTTTCCTTGGCGTCCTGTGGCGGGCGCACCATCGCGTCGGCCAGAGCGTCCAGCGCACCCGTGGTTCCCGGCTTTTGGTCGATGGGCGCAGCCTGGCCAAAATAATAGTCAAAACGCCCGATATCAGGATCGACGGGGTAGAATTGCGGATCGACAAATCCGCAGGCGGCGGCATCGGGAAAGACCTTCTCCGCGCCGTAGGTTTCTCTGTCGTAGGTATTGACTGCAGTGGTTCCGTGGCCGGGCAGCATAAACATGAGCGTTCTCCAAATTGTCACATGCCAAGAGCGGCATGTGACCAAGTCTATGGATTTGCTCAGCAATTTCGCCGAACGGAGAGTGAAAAATCAGTGAAAAAACCGCGATGTCGAGGTCCAGCCGCGACTTCAGGACTCGGTGCCGAAACGGGAGTGCAGGCTCCGGCCCATACGCTCGGTTCTATCACAGGGATGGGACAACCTCCCCTTGCCGGACTTCGCCCCGGTTGCCTTACCAAGGAAGACTTTGCGGCGCTCTTCGTCTTTTGCATGGTCTTTCAGACGTTCAACGGCTTTCGGCTGCAAGATACCGAATTCTGTCAGCATGATTCCCCAAATCTTGCGCGTCGCCATCGCGGCGGAAAAGCTGGTACCTTGTAGGGCAGCGCTAGATCCATCGCGAGAGCCCGAAGACAACACCCCGAAATGAGCTGCGCCATCGCGCGAGGGGAAGGACACGGTTGGCTGCTCGCGGCGATCCCCTTTCTTGGGCGTAACAGCGGCCGATGGATCGGGTCCATTGGGGAACTGTGGCAAACCACTGCTTGAATAGGGCTCGGGCCTGCCATCCGACGCGCGGTGCCCGGCAACCGTAGCCGTCGCGTTGCCGATGCCCACCGCATTGAGCGTTCCATGACGGCGCAGCACATTTGAACTGTCCAGCGGTTGCGGCCGCTGCGGTCTGGGCGGATAGCTGTAGCTGTCAATCTTGCGCCCGGTTTCATCAAACCGCACATATGCAGGATGCTCGAAATAGCTACGCTGGTTAACGGCGGTGACCGGGTTGGCAGACTGGTCGGTCTGTACATTAAGTTCGACACGAATGCTCCGGCGCAGACGATTACGCACCTTAATTTTCCAGACTCCGGCCGGCGCTGTTTGAACGCGATCCTCATAGATCAGCGTCTGCTTGACAGCGATGACATAGCGTTGGCGGTAATCCTCGGACGCATTGGCACCCCGGGCATCGTCGCCCTGAGGTCTGGCACGGACTTGACCATCTGGGTGGATAAGGTCGCTGTAGATCGCAGCAACCAGGGTCTCGTCATCCGCTAGAAACGCCGTGTCGCGACCAGCAATATTAAGTTTATTGATGCTCTTTGTCTCGCCAATCGAGAGTACGCTTGAGATGCCGTCGGGGGTAGTCACCTCGATTTCGATGGGTTGGTCGTCAGGCCCCCTGACTGGCTCGGCCCAGACCTCGACGAAATTTGCTGACTGATCGTCTGGCGGTATGCGCCAATCGATGGTCTCCTCCGCTCCGCCGCTCAGCAGAAATTTGGAATTGCCTTGCTCAAGGTTTTCGTTGCCCGCCGGAATGCTCAGCACAACCTCGGGCCGGTCTGAACGGAAGTCGTTGATCTTCTCCATCGCCAACGCGATCAGATCGGTACCGTCGCGCGCGCTGGCCTGCTTGCCAAAAGAGAGGTTAATCACCATGCGATACCCCTTGACCCTATCAGGATCCTTGCAAGCTTTGGGGTTATTGCGGTCCCAGATGGCATCAGCCAGGCGGATCATCCGCCAAATTGCGAAAACCGCGAAGTATTCGAGGAACGCTGCAGAATGTCCAACCAGCGCGCGGTCGGGAAAATTTGTGACCATCAGCCGGACCGCTCCTAGGAGAGCTGGCTCCTTGTTATCCAGGTCCAGCCCCGCAGCCAGATCGAGCGTATGCATTCCGTGCGAGGACCGCGTACCCAATTCACGCTGCCCAAAGAGCGCGCGATAGTCTTCTGTCGCGCAGGCCCTGTTGAAGGACTCTTCATCAAAGTTTCCGTCCTTGTCCTTGTGACCGCAGATCAACTCATCGATCTTCGGCGCGTAAAGCTCTCGCCCGAAGGGCAGATATCTCTGGGCATCGTCCCCGGACGCTTCCTCGATTTCGGTTCGATCCGCCGATTGTTGCCAAGCGGCAAGGATGCGGGTATTGGTATCCGACATCATGGTGCGGCGGTGGCCCAATCCGATCCCTAGATCGATCACACCGACAATAACCGTTTCATCAGCCAGCGAAAATTCAGGGGGCAGCGGCTCTGCGCTGTCTTGTTTTAGGAACTGGGGCAGCGCGCCCTCTTTTCGTACATATTTGACATAAGCGTCCTTCTCCGCCAGCCCGCCCGTCACCATGTCGGCTAACAGGGGCGGGCGCACGTTGTTGACACCGCCAATGGCAAGAACTTCCTCCAGCAGGTCAACCGCGGGATCAACTGACCCCTCAGATGCAGGACCATCCTCATCCTCTGCTGCCAGACCATCATCAGCCTGATTTCTCGCAATCCGAAGCGCCTGAAGGCCGACGGGGTCATTACGGATCAGCCGTTCGGTGCGCTGGCGCAACTGCGGGGATATGCCACCGATATCCCTGTCGAAATGCGCATAGGGCGTGTCCGGGCTGTCATTCGACCTGTAGGGCTGCCATTCATCCGCCCAAACAAAACGGCTCATGACCTGGACCCGGCATCTGGTTCCGGCCATTCCAGGTAAATCTGCTCGCCATAGATGCGTGCGAATGGTGGCTGTTCAATCTTCGTTTCCGCGTCACTATGGTTGGCCATTTCCTTCATCAAATCCGACAGCAGAAAATCATCATTCTCGCCGAAATTGGCGTCCGCACCTTGAGGCCTAAAGACGGTGCTCTTGGGCACCCCATTGAACAGAAGCGCGATCATCGCATGCCCCATCGCGATACCCAATTGCGCACCGGCGAAACTATCGGCGGGGAAATGCACACCAGCAATTGTGCGATTGACTGCAATTCGCTGGGCCACGCGCAACGCCATCGAGGGGCCGCTGCCGCTAGCACTTTGCCTTCTCATCAAGTGCTCAAGAACCGTTGCTATCGCAAAAGCTTCGCTGGCGTGGGCGCTTGGAAAGGAGGAGTGATCGGGCGTCTGGATCATCGGATGGACGCGACGGGAAAAAGCGATCGGGCGCGGCGCCCAGCAATGATGCTTGACCTGCATCGTTACCGAATAGGTGACGTCCTGCACAACGCCCAAGGCCTCGAGCGTATGCTTATGCTCGCCCGCGTCCAGTTGCCCAACCATCCCGAAGAACGAAAGTAAGTCGACGATTTGCGCATTGATTTCGGGAATTCGGTCGACGCGCAAATCAGCGTAGTTGCGCAGCCATTTCAGCTGTTCTTTGAAGAAATCATAGCTAGGGGTTTCAACCTTATGAATTTCCGCCCCACCGTAAAGAACCCCAGCCTGAAAGGGTTCTTTGCGCACCCTGACGTCATCAGATCCAGACACATCAGTTACCGAAAAATAACCCAAGGCTTCGGCCGCCAGCATGGACTTGCGCCGTTGTGGCGTAAGGTATGACAGGGTTTCATGGCCCTTGGGCAACGCTTGGGGTAGCATGTCGAACGTGCCATCCCAATACCCGACGATGGCGTCGCTGGTTATTGTCAGAGCCGTATTGAGCATCCCGGATGAAGGTCCACCCGCATGACCCCCGGCACCACTCCCGCCAGCACCACTGCCGCCCGCTCCACTACCACCTGCGCCACTTCCGCCGGCCCCACTGCCGCCAGCCCCACTACCCATATTCGCCATGTCATTCCCTTTCACTATTGTCCTGATGGTCAAGCTGGGAAATTCAAACGTCAATCGTCACAATAAGAAATTGCGCTTTTTTCACGGTCTCCCTGAAGTGAGGTCGAACTATTTTTTGCCACGAGAGAAAGCAGTGTGTAGGGTTGAGCTATCTGGGGGAATGGTATTGGAAACGGGTGAAGGAAAAGAAGCCGATTTGACTATCGGGTTGTCAGGGCCGATGTGTCTCGTCGACAGTACTGGGGCATCGCGACTACCCAAAAGCGCCAAGGCGCGAGGTCTTCTGGCGTTGCTCTCAACAATCGGCACCCTGTCGCGACCCCGGCCATGGTTGCAGGAAATGTTGTGGAGCGATCGCTCACAGCCCCAACGATCCGCCAGCCTACGCCAAGCGCTTAGCGACCTGCGCCGTTGTCTAGGACCCTACGCCGACGTGCTGATCTCGGACCGCCAGTCAGTTGCGCTCGACCCCGCGCGGGTCTTGGTCCGCTCGGCCCCGTGCAGCCCCCAAGCCGAGTTCCTGCAAGGTCTCAAGGTGGCCGACCCTGCCTTTACCGCCTGGCTGGCGGAACAGCGCCTTTTGAAGGGGCGGCCGGGAGCACCTGCCGCCTCTGAAAAGCGCCCAGCACACTGCGGACCTAAGACCATCGTCTTGCTGGGCGAAACCGACGATGGGTCGGTCTATGCAGGATTGGAGCTAGCGTTCAATCAAGTGGTCACCCACTCCTTACGCGAGCATTGCGACGTGTTGATCGGCTCTCCCGGTGCGCTGCCGCTGCGGCCCGATTGCGTACTGATGTCGGTCAAGGCAGCGACCTGGGCAAACGGCAAGACCCGGATCAGCGTTACAGTCGAGGACATTGGCACAAACATTGTATGTTGGTCCGGCAGCATCGAACTGCCTGACGTTCAGGTCGACCCGTTTGACAATGTGCCCTTTTTGGCACTTTGCAATCGGGCTACGGAGGCGACGCTCGAGGCGCGGATCAACGCCTGCGCGGATCTGACCGGTCCAAAAGACGCAGGCCAGATCGCGCATATGGCATTGCGCAAACTCTTTGCAATTACGGCACAGGATGTGAGTGAGGCATTGCGTCTCTTTGATCACGCTTACGCTATCAACCCGCAGCCTGTGTTTCAGGCCTGGCGCGCGCAAGCGATGACCATTCAGTACGTGGAGCGCTTTGTGCCCCTGGACCAAACCTTGCGCGAACAGGCAGAAGCCGCATGCCGTCTGGCCTTGCAGGACGGGAGCGGCAATGCGACCGTGCTGGCTGCGGTTGCCAATACGCGCACCAACATCGACAGGAACTATGGCGTAGGGCTGGAGCTGGCCCTGCAATCGGTGCAGGTGAACCCAGCAAATGTGATGGCTTGGTACGCCTATTCCAATGCGGTACAGTGTCTAGGCCGGTCTGAGGAGGCCTATCAGGCCGCACTGGTAGCGCAGGCCCTGGCTCAGACCACGCGCATGAAATTTTGGGCAGATTGCCAGGTATCGATCACGGCAGCGACCTCCGGTCGGTCAGACGTTGCTATCCGGTTTGGCGAAAGAGCGCACGCCCTTTCGCCGGGGTTCCGCCCCCCGCTGCGCTATCTGACCGCGCTCTATGCGCTTAACGCACGTCCCGAAGATGTCTCGCGCACCGTGGCAAGCCTGCGCCGCGAAGAACCCGATTTCGATTTGGTTCAGATGACTAGGAACCCCGACTATCCCATCGGCATTATGCGTCGCTATGGGCGCAAACTGACCGACAGCCTCCGGCGCGCCGGACTGGAATAGAGCCCGCCTCAAGCATCTAGGATTGTGGCCTCTACCCGCCTTTGACGAGATGTTAATATCTGATAGCAATCACCGTAAACAAAGGACACGTTCCGATTTGCAAGATACGAATTGGTGCTTCTGAGTAGGATAGTGGGTCCCATTATCGTTACCGGCTGAGCAAGCTTCCAGTGTTAGGTTTCCGGTTACGATAACTGGCGCTTATCGCAACTTGGTCAAGGGGACGAATTATGAATTCGCTGCGCCTGTCCCAATGTCGCGCATGCTGTTAAAGTCGTAGTGAACTATTTGAGAGAACAACTGAATGAGCAGCGCATTTTCGCCATATGTCATCAAAGCATTGGTGGACACCATCACTGGCGGCAGCGGTAACGATCCAACACCGCCAATTGGCATTTACCGATCAGGCCCGAAAATCGAACAGTTTTTTCTCGACTGCGGCATTGATATGCAAATCGGGGCAAGTTCCCGCGTACCGGCGACAACAGATACGTTGCGGCGGCTTTTATCCCAGGAGGATGGCGACGAACGCATAAAGCAGGTGACCCTCAAGGTTTGCGATCCTCGTGAGTATTTGGCCGAACCTGAAAAAGCCGCCTTAGTTCGCGAACATATCAATCGGTCGCTCGAACCAGACGGGCTAGCTGTAGCAATTGTAGGTGGTAAGGCTCATCTCACTGAGCGCCAGGCAACTGGCGCCATTATTGAGCCTTTTATCAACAAGGTTGAAACGTTGGACTTTGACACAGTGCAAATAGAGATAGCGCGAGCACTTCCTTCGATACAAGAGGATCCCGAAGATGCTGTCACTGCAGCCTGCTCTTTGATTGAGGCAGTGTGCCGCTCGATCTTGCTGGAACTGGGACAACCTTTGCCATCGAAGAAGGATATCGACGGGCTATTAAAGGCGGTCCAAGAGCCCCTCGGGCTGTCCCCGGGGCGCACTGACCTACCTACCGAAATAGAGCAAGATGTGCGCCAGATTCTCGGGGGTTTGACGTCGGTCGCTAAGGGCATAGGGGCGTTACGCACACACGGCGGTGATGCACACGGACGTGAGAAAGGCTTTCGGCGGATTGACCCCCGGATTGCGCGCCTAGCCCTCAACTCAGCGAGTTCTATCGCACTATTTCTGATTGAGACATGGGAGCGCAAGGAGCAACGGGCACTGCCCCAGCATAGCGAAATAGCGTAAATCATACATTTCTTTAGATCTCAGCGTTCGATATTTCGATCCAAAAACAGACATTTGAGGTTTCCTAGTCATCTTAACTTAGCCCCTAGTCCAGTTCTACATCTATACCTTACCATAACTTCCATTTTGCCGACGTTCGGAACAAAAAGGTGAACTAACATGTCGCGGGATCAGATATCTTTTCCACGTATGGTTCTTGATGACGCAGAAAATCCCCGCATGACCCAATTCATAGGTGTTGAGCTTTCTCAATTCCATCTTGATTGTATTTTTTTAAGTGCATCAAGAATTTTACCCGATCAGGAAAAAACTTCATCGCGTCGTCTAGATCCTTCTGCCGGTATCTGAAGAGCTGAGAGACATACTCTGGAGGGGACAAGATGCCGTTTTTGGCTAGATCGCTCTTCTCAACAGTTTCGCCTGGTTCATGAAACTTTTCCTCGCCTAGGCCAAACGTACAGATTTGAGTCTTAATGCGTTGGGACGGAATGATCTTGGCTGCAGTAAAGTCCAAGTCGGTCAAAGCCTCATAGTCTGCGTCGGCCATTGCCGATTCAAGAAGGATGGACTGGTAGACTCCAAGCTGAGGAGGGTGGAAAGGAAAGTCCAAGAAGGGGATATTCGGTTTCGCGTCAACTGCATAATCCTCGACATAAACCCTGTCGTCCTCATATCTGAGCTGTTTGGGATACGGGAAACCCATGCGTTTGCTCAGCAGCAATTCTGTCGGTATGTTCATGAAAATCAGGCCGTTGATCGAAAGCACGAACGACGACGGCTTGTGCATAAAGACAGGATCGGATGCACCGCTCATGACCAAACCTTTGGAATTGTGTCGGTTGGGATAGATCAGAACGCAGCGGTCCTTCGTACCAATACGCTGGTCAATGTAAAAATTTGGCGGCGGAGCCGGCCAGTCTTTGTTTAGCATCATGTGACCAAGCCAAAGGCCAATCCGGACCTTATCGAACCAATCAAGTAGATCGTCCCATTCGGCGGCCGTCAAATTGTAACCGCCCAAAAGCCGTTCAAGATAGCCTTTGGTTCGACCTTCCAATGCGGAATAGCGTTCGTTGCAGCTTGTGCAGGCTGGAAACTGGAACTGGTCCGCCGTAAATCGGCGGGGTTTCCTGTCGGGATGACTTGTCTCAACCCCGAGGTGCCACTGTCGTTTTAGATTTCCTGTGAGCGAGATTAGCCACTTCGGTATGACATGCTCCTTGTTCTTGGCGTTCGGAGGTTCACCACAAAATATGCATCTTTTTTTTCTCGCTGAGGTGATGATGTATCGGCGTTGTTCATTCCGCATTCCCCTATTCAACTTAACCAAGACAGATCTTAAGAGCGCTGTCGCTCGTGTCGCAGCAAGTGCATATGTACAATCAGCTGCGACATTCGTCTTGAAATATTGAAGTCTTCAGTTCTTTCAGAGAGTAGCTTTTTTAGCCCTGCCAGCGGGCGAGATTTGGCTGACCTTTGCGTTACCCAAAGAAGCAAGTCTGTCGCCTGAAGTCCGGCGTTATCTTGCGAGGCAGGCATCTCGAATTCTGCAAGGGGATAGTCAGCGAGGGAGATGTCGGAAGAACTTCCATCAGGCGCGTCTTCCCAGATAACGCTACCAAAATGGGCATATGTGCGCGAAAGCGTCGTCCTAAATTCATCCTACTTGTCATGAATTAGTCGCTCCGGAGGGCTTTTTTCTTTCTCTGCAAAATCATGGATTGCTTGGAATAGCTGAGTGAATGCGACAACGTTGGGCGAACTGGCTTGATAAGCCTTTCTTGTCTGCGAGTTTAATAGGGTGAACTCTTTTGGATGTTCTCGGGCGAACTGGAACGCCACCTGAATGACCTGAGATACCGCACTCGCGAGCTCTATGTTCTTCAACTCTGCTTCGATCAGATCGGCGGCATCGATAATCTTGTTGAAATCATCCTTCAGGAACGCAGACCAGAAAAGCTTCGCTGTGTCCTGTGACATCGCCTGATCGATTGTGAGGCACAAAACATGTCGATTGAGCTCGTCCCAATACCATTCACCCGGAACCGCCCTATTTTCCCCGGCATCAAAAATGACATCGACGAACTTTGTCGGAGCCATATAGGGTTTGTGGATTTTGGCTATGTTGAAGACCCAGGGCCCTTCGTGATCTAGAGCAGCGACAACTTGTTCGCCGATCTCAGCCACAGTTGTTTCTGGCCACTGGTTCGCATGAAATCGATCCACCCCTTTCTCAATCAGGAACGGGTTCAATACAGAGCTGACTACTGGCGCGATGTCAGTGACAGATAATAATGTACCGAGCCCGAAGTACTCGTTCTGATCGAAGATATTGCGGCCGGAGTTTCCGGTTTCATCGACATAGGCAAACATTGAGACCTCAGTTTTCTGCGGCTGTTGGAAGAAGTCTATGAGCGATCATCACTTCAAAATCATACGAAAGAGGCTCTTTACTGTTTCGACCATTTGTACCGAACCGAGTTCATCCAAGTAATCGAGCTGATCAGGATTTCGGGTTTGGTGTGTGTCGTGCAGCAACGTGATAACCCCCTTGCCGAGCAATTTGCCCACGCCTTGGTTTACAGACTCTTGCTCGGAACCAACGGTCACGAAGAACATCACCGCTAGAAGAACAGCACGGTCGGAGTTTGTCGCAAGGCCAGTTGCAAGTTGCAAAATTCGCGTATCGCTGGCGTTTTCAATCAAAAGGAGAACTAGCCAACACGCAACTGTTGGGCTGACAGCTGCAATACTTTCGTTTTCGATGAGGTCAATTTGTCTGGCTTCTAGATGATTGCGTTCGAAAAAAAGCGCTTTTGCCGAAAGGCTTTGAAAAGTGGGGAGCCCCTCGCCAACAGCGATTTTGACGATTTTGTCACGACGGGCTGGAGAGCCGTGCCGTACCATAGCTTGCAGCAAAGTTAGTCGAACGTCATTGTTGTCAGTTTTCTTGAGCGAACTGATCACCTCTTGGTATTGATCGTCCGTGAGATCGGGTTGTTCGAGAATGAGGTCGGCCGCTTTGTCTGCGATAGGATAGTTAACCGTGTACCCATGATGGTGTTGATCAGGCGACCATGTATCAAATGTCAGTTTGATCAAAACGTCAGAATGGTCACCATGGGGTGTTTCCTCAAGCATCTCCACAAGGCGCTTCCGGACCAGACTGCTGTCATCTCGTCTCATTTCCAGAAGGCTTTGCGGAAGTGGTGAAGATGAGGCCAAAAAAACCGCGTTCATTGCCGCCACACGACAACGCGCAAACTCATGCCCCAATCCAATGGAAATCAATGATTGATCATTCAACTGAACTGCCAGCTCCATCGCCTGGCCGACAAGTTCAATATTCTCGTCGGAGACGCCATAAGTGGTCGTTAGGATACTACGAAGCCGCGAAGATATTTCATCTCCGTTGCTAGACAGGGCCTTGGAGACTGCCAGATTCAGATCGATACGAGCAGATTCATCTACGGATTGAAGCACTCTTTTTGCGTTAGGTGACAGTTCTGAATCATCAAATCCGACAAGCTGGCGGATTGCCGATGAAACGTCAGGCGTACACTGAGATGTTATCTTTTTGATGAGTGTCCGCTGTTTAGGGACAGGTATTTCGTCAAATTCAAGGGCCGCTTCAATGTCTAGTGAAATTTCAAGCCTGCGTTCCACAGAAAGTCCGGACGATGGCGACAAAAGTTCGTCAATGAGTCGAGGCATATGGTTGAGCGCCACTCGTACGGCACTTGTTCGGACGTCTCGATCTTCAGAGCCTTTACGCAATCGAACTTCCAATTGGCCGGAAAGTGATTTTTTGAATTGCTTATCTGCAAGGTTCCAAAATTGATCTTCGTGGCGGTGTTTTAGGGCCACGTTGCTTATCGCTGTGAGCTCTGCTTCTGTAGCATCGCTCTCGTCGCGGCTCGCACAGTTAATCCACTCCCATACAAATGAGGCGCACCTAGGATGGTTGGCCAAGGACAACCAATCGCCACTTGCACGGCGAGCATTTACGTAGGCCTTTAGAACTTCGCCAGCGGTATGACCATCTTCGCCAGCCGACTCCCAATAGTGCTCAATCGCGTGATCGTCATAATCGCGATTGTGCATCGCAAGCCAGAATTTGCGATCATGTGAGTTGATTGACATGTCACTACATTTTGCTGCTTCCAGCACTACGGCCTCAAATCCGCTGATGTCGACGATCGCACCGTCAATCAGTGTCTCCGCATTTGGATTGTATCCATGCCCGATGATCGCGATCAGACCGGCTCTGAATGCGGGTGTGAGATTTGGTGAAAGCCGCGTGATAGCGGTGTGAAAATCACCGCTAAAGGAGCCATTCCTGAACCCTATAATTCGCTCGATGAAAGCGGCACAAATAGCGTGTGTGTGTGGTTCGGTTGAAATCCAATTGTACCACTCCTGAGATCGCTCTGGTTCTTTCCAGGAACTCATATTGAACCATTTTCGATCAACCGGGCTGTCGTCCAGCCATCTCGCCAATTCAGCTACCGCACATTTCTGGGAGCCTGCCTTGACTGCAAGTGCGATATCATCGCGGAAAGTGGATTCTAAAGCGCCTAATCTCGAAGTTAGCCATGTATCGATTTTCTGTTGGGAAGCAGAAGTTATCCGCAATCTGAGCTTTTCCATACCAGCCGTAAACGCACGTATTTGGACCACCGTTTCAAGACCCCAGTCGGTGCCAGTGACGTTATCAAGATCGATCAGTGCCTCTATGAGATGCCCAAGGATGCGCGACGCTTTACTCGGTTTCTCAAGAATGGCTGCTTCCAGCCCTGCTTCCACACGCGGGTGTGCGCAACTGATCTCCGTTACATCTTGTTTGAAATTACCGCCTGCAACTAGAAACCCTACCAACGGCAAAAGTTTATCCTCAAGCGCCGGTAGTCTGTCGTAGAGTTCTGGCTCCAAGTCCTCAAGCGCGCCAAACGTAATGCGCTTGCGCGCTTTTAAGAGCGCCCAAATTACAGCAGCTTGCTCCCAATCACCACGGCCTTTGATGCCCAAGATCAGAGACGTTTCGATGAACTCCTGTTTGGCCTGATCGATGCAACGGTGCATGAATGTCGCTTCGTTTTCGTCATCTTCCTCATTGGGGCCAAGAGCAGCTGTTCCAAAAAATCGTTCGATTTCAAGTGGAAGAAGAAGCTGCTTAATGACAGTGTCTTTGTACTTCAGTGCAGAAACTTGTTCGCTGCGGGGCAGCGCTATCAACCTGTTGTCAAACAATGTGCCACGATCGGCCTCACGATAATGGCCATGCGACAACTCAGCTGTATATCGTTTGTTCAAAGCTTTCGGTTCAGCAGCAACAAGCACATCTGACCGACTTGTAATGACAAATCTCCGGTCAGCGGTCGCTGAATTCAAAATCGCGTTTATTTCGTCGTTCCACGGCAGCGCCGTTGGTTCTGCCCGGTATTTCCCCCAAGGATCTTCAATCTCGTAGATGACGGATCCTGGTGTCGTGTCTGCACGAATGGATTCTGGACCTCCGCTAATCTTGGCGTGCCTCATATGCGGGTTGTCGTCTCGAAGCTTTGCAATGAGTGCTTTTGCCGTCGTTGTTTTCCCAGTGCCAGAGGGACCTGTTAGGACAAGGGCGCTCATATTATTCAGCTGGTCCTGAAGCTCATTCCAATTTGTTGGGGGAACGAATGCCAAGAGGTCTTTGGATACACCGTCATAGCCTTCATGATCCATGATTATCCGGATGACATCATCGCGCGTCCAAACGCCGGCACCGGCACCTCTCATGCGCGCCAAAGCTCCTTCCTCCAGTTTGGCCACACAATCAGCGATCTTACTGGCAGGAACCCTGAATCGATCAGTGAGAATATCCTTGATCCGATATTCTACCGTCTCTGTGTCTAATCTGTTCCAGACCGCCACGCGGCCATCGGCTTTTTCAGGCAAGTCTTTAGACAGTGTGGCGGGCATCGGTCTTAAGCGCTGCCATTGCCGTGCTCCGCTGACTGCCAAATTTCGGGCAACCCCTTCAAGATCTGCCGAGGTAACAAGAAGGTAGTTTACATTCGGGTTCTTCAATCGGTCTTTGGCAGATTTGCGTTTCGTTCCATGCGCCAAAAGAGTTGCAATATCCTTGATTTTCCATGGCCCAGTGCTGCGTAACTTGCATTGCACAACCAGCTGTCGCGTCTTGAGTGGCATAGTCTGGGCCAACGCACCTGGTTCATCTTGGATGTCAGCTTCGAGATCCTCCTCGCTGATGGGCTCCAAAACAATTTGGTCGGTCAACTGCTTATGAGCCAGTAAGTCTAGAGCAAACAGAATTGAGACTTTGAGTTGGTACCAGTAGCCATCCAAGGCAGTATGGGCACTTGTTGTGTCTTGTGCAGTCGCGTCCGGTGTGTTCATGGAGTGGCCTTACTCAAATCAAAAGTTTCTCGAGCTGGCCAGTTTGCTGGTCGTGCTTTTCTGGGTCTTTTTCGATGAGGCGATTCAGATTGAGCAATTTCCAACGAACCGCTGGAAGTTCAGACGCTGCTGAAAGCCCTAATAATGCAAAGTCCGGTTTGCCTGCCTGAAGACCGACTAGGAATTCTGCTATTGGCCCGCCTAACCTGCTTTGAATGTCTTTGATCAGATGGCTTCGCACGGCATGAAGCTCGTCGAGTTCAACAGATCGCCTAGTCATGCCGACAAATTCATCTTTGTAGGCATCTTTCATGTCGATGTGATTTGGATCAAGCAGTTCGTGTGGGGGTCGCGGAGAACTCGCGAGATAGACCATGAAGGTGCGAAGAAGTGCGTCTGTCAGCCCCTCGTTTTCATAGAGTTCGGCAATATCAAACAGATCACGCGGGTGTTGCCGGTCCAGAGCTGCATGGATCTTGCCACCATAGAGGTCTTCGAATGACACGACTTCTGTTTCTGCAAATCCAAACTCTTCGGCAACGAGGTCACAAACGGCCATTGTTTGAGTGCCGCCAACGATACCGCGGGTGACCGGCGAAGTTTCAATTTTGACACGTGTTCTGCCATCGTCAGCAGAAATGCGGGTCGCTCCTCCGCCACCTCCTGCAATTCGCTTGGCTGTTAGGCCAGACACTTTGTTTATGTCTTCCATGATGGATGTTAGTGTTTCGTCGATCTGTGTCAGTGATGCTTGGCGCTCTTGCACCGGCAAATAGGTCAGATCAATGTCCACCGAGAGGCGTGGCAGATCACGGTAAAAGAGATTGATAGCTGTCCCGCCTTTCAAGGCAAACACATCTTTTTTTTCATAGATGACTGGCAAAAGACGCACGAGCAGAGCGACCTGTGCTGCATAAGGTTCACGGGCCATCGGTGTCCATTTCAGTATCTGTGAGAACGAATTCTTTTGGTACATAGATGCGATATTGCGGGTGCAATTTGCCCCCCTCGACAAGCGCTCTCGGACCGGCGCCAAGATCGAAATCATCTGTGTGGATGTGTTTACGCCAAGCATGATTGTGCCTGTCGGCAAAGACAAAAAAGAGGCGCTTGACCTTCACACTTCGACAGTCTTTCAGGAGCTGCGTTAGTAATTTGGGGCGGAGTGTCGCCAATCCCTCAAAGACCATATCAACTGAATGAAATGTTGTTCTATCAGGCAGCTCATTGAGCCACTCCAATATTGCCCGTTCAGGCTTTGACTGAATCAGGGTACGTGGTAGTGGTTCTTCTGTGGCACTGGGTTTACCGTGCTCACCGAGACCGGATAGCCCGAGGTCCTCACTTTGAAAGAGTGAATTTGTGTGCAGCTGATAGAGCTCAGATGTTGGTAAGCGCTTCAACCATTTCGGCGTCGATCCATAGAGGTGCACAGAGCGGACACCTTCAAAACTGACGTAGTGTTCAAAGCCTGCTAAATCTAATGCGGTCTTTCCTCCCACATGACAGGACCAATCCATTAGATGTTGGATCGACAGCACCGTTCGCCTCCAGTCTTCGGTGCCGTCAGCGCTGAAAACGTCGTTGCTGGGACGGCGGTAAACTCCGCGTATGACCTTCTCCAGCCAGCCCTGACGTTCGTAGTTGAAGATAGATTTGCGATCGATTTTACGCGCAACAAGCCATCCAGCATCAACGAGATAGCCCGCAGGCAGATCTTGCAGTAAGGGTTTTAACTTCTTCTCGTTTTGTTGGCCTTTTGCCATTATTTATGCAAGTCCTTGAAATCCGATGAGTAGAGTTTTTCAGAGAATGCCCCAAAACACGGCCTATTACCAATAAATTTCACTTTTTTCAAAATTTTGGCTATGAGAATGCTCCCAAGCGTCCTAGTCTCATCAAAAATGCGTAGAAGAAAGGAAAATACTTGGCAACGTTGGCGACCCCAGATGTTTCCCATCATCTGCGTAAACCACATAACCCAACGTTCATCGCCCCATATGATCGGAGACCAAGGTACTCCACAGCACTAAGGCAGATCTGCGGGTATAGAACATCCACCCAAACACCATTACTTCTAATAATTACAGGCTAGTCGCTAAAATCACAAAAAAGAATTTGAAGGTAAATGAGCGGAAATAATCTCAAACTTAATTTTGCGCCGATCGGAATCACTGGGGAAACGATCGTCCGGGTAGGCTTTCGCCCGTTTGAAAAAGACATACTGCACGATCTTCGTAAGGAGTTCGCCGAAACACATGTTTTCCGAACAGACCGGCAAGACGATACCATCATTGACATTCCTGTCGTGCCAGATGCCGAGCCGCTCAGCGATAAAGTGATGGAGGTCGACCTCAAGGAAACGCATTGGCACTGGCCGTCTTTGATGAATGCCGCCATTGTGAGAGCCTTTTCAGGAAAGCGTGAAATTGCACGCGATTACCCAGTCGAAGTCCTCGGGAGCCCACAGAGAAACTTCATTGGTCACGATGGCCTGCCTGCTTGGGTTCAGAAGCGCTCTTTGTTGGAATTCACGCCAAGAACTATTTTTGGATCCGACAGCAAACCACAATTTGGACTTTTGTGCGATGCGAGGGTTCGGAACCTTCTTCTCGCCACATGCGACCAGCTGATTGAAGCCGGGCTTTCTCCGCTCGGCCGGTATGTACTCATCGATCATCCACCTAATGACCCACGACTGACATTGCGGCCCCAAATTGTCGGGCGCGTAGCCTCAATTTCCGATGGGCAGTTGGTGCTAGAAGATCATCGCGAAGGCTATGAAACAGTCGAGGCCAATAAAGCCCGCCTGTCCGGGAGCAAAGCTGACTTTGACTGGTGTGTACGCGGTCTTCTTGGCAACGATGCAGATCGGGTTTTGAAGGAGGCAAACCTCGCAGCAAGCCAAATTCATGCAGGCCCGGGGCGGCTCAAGACGATCGAAGAGACATTGGGATTTTTGCGGGACAGCTCTTTAGAAGCCGTTCCCGGGGTAAAATTCGAGATTGCCCAGTTACTTGATTCAAAGTCTCCTTCATTCCCCACTCGCGAAATGATCAAGAAGCCTTCGCTTGTGTTTGATCCGTCAGGGACGCGCACGGATGATTGGAATGAGCGTGGAATTAAGGCTAACGGACCTTACGACCAAAGGACCTTCACGCCAAAGGGGCTCAACATCGCCGTCATTTGCCAAGACCGATATGAGGGACAGGTTGAGACTTTCGTTGCCAAATTCCTCGAAGGCATGCCTGACGTGAAAACCGGGCGGCGTGGGCGAGAGCAAGCGCGCTATGGGGATGGATTTCTACGTCGGTTCCAACTCGAAAAAGCAAACGTTCAGACCTTTACGTCCTTGTCGCCGACGCTTGAGAGTTACGAAAAGGCGTGTACCAACGCACTTGAGCATGCCGCTGACACCGGAATCCAGTGGGATCTGGCACTGGTTCAGGTTGAGGAAGATTTCAAAACCCTCCCCGGCAACCAAAACCCATACTTTGGGACGAAAGCTGCGTTACTGAAGAACCATGTTGCAGTTCAGAGCTTCCGATTGGAGACCATGCAACAGCCGCCATCAGGACTAGTCTTTACAATGAACCAGATGAGCCTGGCATCCTATGCAAAGCTCGGGGGCCGTCCGTGGCTCTTGGGAGCCGAACAAACCGTAGGTCATGAACTTGTGATCGGTGTGGGGTCACATGTCGCGACGAATAGCAGAATCGGTGGTGGGACGCGCCAGGTCGGTATCACAACGGTCTTTTCAAGTGATGGCGGTTATCACTTGAGTGAACGCACAAATGTGGTTCCCTTTGATGAGTATGCCTCCGCTCTCACGGATACACTTAAACGGACAATTGTGCGGGTTCGAGACCAAGACAACTGGAAGAATACGGACCGGGTTCGTCTGATCTTTCACATGTTCAAACCGGCAAAGGACGTCGAAGCGGAGGCAATCAAAGCTGCCGTTGAAGGCCTCGATCTGGACAATGTGACATATGCCTTTGTCCACGTCGCTCCGACCAATCCCTTTGTGATTTTTGATATGAACCAACAAGGCCAGCCTTCCTGGGCACAACAAAAGAAAGGTATTCTAGGTCCTTCAAGGGGGATGCATCTCAAACTCGGGAACTACGAGTCGCTCGTTGTGTTTGCGGGTGCATCGGAACTTAAACAAGTGACCGACGGGATGCCCAGGGCTTGCCTTCTTAAGCTCCATCGCAACTCCACATTTCGAGACATGACCTATTTGGCAAGGCAAGCGTTTGATTTTACTGCGCACTCCTGGCGGATCATGTCTCCCGAGCCATTCCCGATTACGATCAAGTATTCAGACTTGATCGCCGAGCGGTTGACTGGGCTAAAGCAAATTGAAAGTTGGGATGATGATGCCGTGAAGTTCCGTGACATCGGCAGAACTCCTTGGTTTCTGTGATGCACTTATCCGAGGTCAAATCCGAACTTCATATCACTGAGGATGAGTACGGCCGCTTGCCAAACCATGTCGCAGGATTCTGCGCCTTCATGATAGCGCAAGATCGCAAGAGGCTGGCCTCTTTGGTGAATGTTGATGGCGACCAAACTGATGAAGTTGCCGCGTATCCGATGGTGGCATGTCTAGGCTATGCGATCGTAGCACACATGGCGACAGAAGACGACTTTGACCGATTCAGGCAGGGATTTCAGCATTTGTCTGGCCGAACCTTCTTTGCAGAGGGGCGGGTCCCAAGATTTGAGATCGATGGTTTTGCATTACTTGGCGTGTCGTTGGGCATTGAGCGTGCTGATGTTCCACTGCTTGAGCGAGATTGGATTGTCGATCTATTGGAAAAATCAGCGACGGCCGTGCCGCGCAGCGACTGGGAGCACGGGCTTGTCAAAGCCGCACAGGCTGTATTGGGCATTGTTGACTGGGCAACCATTCCAGATGCGCTGTGCAGAGTGGCGGTGAAAACGGCGCTAAGTGTTGAAACTGATCCCGATGAAATGCAGCTTTCCTGGGCGAGTGCTGTGGGATTAATCGGTGAGAAAACGCAACCAAAGCGCGCTGCCGGTCGAGCCATTTTTGACTCTTGCATGGGCGCGCTTTCAAGACTGCCAATCCATGGTGCCGGCTTGCCGGAATTAATCACTCTGCTCGACGAAGTTCGGGATGCCATGTCGCATTGGACTTATGAAACTAAAACGCGCGTAAAAAGTGTCGTACCACAACAATGGGAAGTTGACCACGAGTATCACGTTCAAAATCTCCTTTGGACGCTGCTGCGGCCCGTCTTCAGAGACTTAGTTGATGAGCAGTCGCTTCCTAAGGTAGGGCACACCACTCCGCGCTATGATCTTGGCATACCCTCGCTTCGAACAATCATCGAAGTCAAATTCATGCGCCGCGCCGGATCTGCAGAGTGCCGCAAGATTACGCAGGAGATTGCCGCAGATCGCTCACTCTATCTTGGCAATCGGACCGGCTATGACAAGCTCATCGCGTTCATTTGGGATGACTGCAGGCAGACCGAAGAGTATGCAACGCTCTCACAAGGTCTAGAAGGCCTGGAAGGGATTGAGAAGGTGATTATCCTCCCGCGGCCGTCGAGAATGGATCGGTCAAAGATTCCCGAGTAGTTCGATCACTGGCGTCTGTCACTGATTTTGGACGGCTAGGTCCGCACGGCAAGCAGCGGAACTCAGATCAGACAAAAGTCAGGGTTCGGTAAGACGCAGACGCTGAAACGCTCCTTCTGGAAAAAGGACGTCGAAAGCGCGGCCAGCCATATTCTCGATGGTAGATTGACCGTGCAAACCTGCAAGATTACGTTCAAGCTTTTTAGCTACTGACGGTGCTTTTAGGAGTTCTAATTTATGTGCCGCCGCTAGTGTCTTGAACGCATTCGACCAGATACGACGCCCTTTAGGTTCCAACAATAACGAATTCACGAGGTGGGGCAGATTGGCAAGATCGATCTTTGTTTGAACGGTAATCTCGTTTCGGCGCACAGTCGCCAGCACGCCAAAAGAACGTACTGTGTCATAGGGGTCTCCGAGCGCACTCCAGGGCGCGCCGCCGACAATCGCAACGATTTCATCCCAAAGACGGCCAACCTGTTCATGATCACATTCGGTTAGAGCAGCATATATATGTTCGCGAGACCGCTTGAGTTCCTCGTCGCGCTCAATCAGGCTGTCGAGATAATTGTCATAGCTGCCTCTAACTGACTTGGGTCGATCACCCTGTCGACCCCAATCGATGTCATCTGGAGCAACAATCCGCTCCCGCCAAATAGGAGTGAAGCCGTCATGGACGGCACCGGGCAATAATCTCATCAGCCTAAATCGAGGTGCGCCAGCTGCCTTGGCTGCTGTAAGCACTTCAGCATCAACGGAGAGAATTTGTCCATCGTTGCGAAAATAGATGTCCTTAAATGCCCGGCGGTCTAGCTGACCGACATCGCCGGAGACGACCCAACACAGCCGGATTTCGTTTTGCACATAAAAATCTTCGCGACGGGTGATGGTTGGCAATTGTGTCGTTGCCAGCTGAATTTCAAAAGCTGCTTCGCCCCCCTGCCATGATGAAGCAAATACATCCGGAAAGGCATACTCCCCATCGGTTCCCTTCGTATAACGCTCCGGAATGATGCCCGCGTCAGCCGCATCAACATCAAATGAAAGAATTTCACAGATCATCGCTTTGAGGGCTTTATGGCGTTCGCCTTCTTGATTTCCCTTAAACTTTGAGGCGTCGATTGAACGAAAATTTGCCGCGTTAGCAGTCGCCCATCGGCAATCTTTGACGTCCGTGCCAAAATGATAGCAATGACGTCGCCCAGCCGTTGACTCACGTCCATAGACTGAGCCACGGCAGTCACCGCACAAGAGAACCGGATTACCACTTCGCCTTGAACGAGTCGCTTCGGCACGCAGTTCGGTCCATTCGGTCTCCGACAACGCCTGCAAATACGTTTCAGCGTGAACAGGTTCCCCAAAACCGGGAACAAAGATAGCCTCGATACTTAGACGATCACTACTCATAAAGCGTCACTCAGTTCCAACTCCGGCAAATCCCGCAAAGAATGCAGACCAAACGTCGTCAGAAACGTCGCAGTGGTTACAAAAGTATGTGGTGCACCCGCCCGTGGTGCGCGCGGTCCCGACGCAATCAGATCCTTGTACCGCAGCCGGGCGAGCAGATCGCGGCTCACCTCCTTGCCGAAGATGTCCTTGAGACCCGCCCGGTCGATCGGCTGATGGTAGGCAATGGCACAGAGCACCCCCATCTCGATCTCGGTGAAGGCCAAAGACTGGTCCCCAAGATCAGCGGCGGCTTTGATCGCATCGGCGAACTGGGTGCGGGTTCGGAACATCCAACCGCCCGCCACTTGCGCCAATTCATAGGGTCGGCCGGCCAACTCCGTCTGAATGTCATCGATCAGTATCTCGACCGAGGCCCCCTGCCCCACCACGCGGGCAAGATCATCGCGGCCCACCGGTGTGGCACTGGCGAAGAGCACCGCCTCGATCCGCCCCATCCACTCGCGCCAGCGCAGCTCTTGGGGCAGATCAGCAAGCTCCCGGTCAAATACGACTTCGCCTTGATCCGCTGGTTTCCGTTTCTTCGTCGCGGCCGTCATAGAGCTATCCCATAGAGCCGGAAGGTCGGCCGCCCGGTTAATTCCCGCGCCACGCCCAGTTCGACAAGCCGATCGCAGAACCGTCGTGCCGCCCGGTCGGTCATCGGGAAACTCGTCCCTTGGATCATTGGGGACAGCATCGTCGAGGGCGCCACGGCATCCTCAGACAGGAATAGTGCGACGGCTGGGTCCGATCCTTTGGCCCGCAGTTTTGGCGCAACAGTACGAAGGGCCTCGGCGCGGCGTGCAAGGTCACGCGCCAATCGGGTCGTGTCTTCGACGGACCGAAGAAGGCGCTGTTGAACCGCCAGCTCTGTCCCCTGCCCCTCTGCAGCCAGGTCGCGCAGCATGGCTTTGGTGAGATGCTGAGCCGAGATCGGTAAGACAGATGACCAGTTCATAAACCGCGCTAGCACGATATCTGACATCAGACACGCCACCCGCTCAGCTCGGTCATCCGCCCGCAGAACGAAGCGCATCACCGCAACACACCCCGTCAGAGGTCCCTGGGACTGACTATGGTTCGCTGCTGATTGCAGCCAACCGTCGACGTCCATTTCAAACTCCGGCCCAACGAGCCCCGCGTGCCAATCGCGCCCGGTCAGTTTCGACCGAGCGGCCTCGCGCCAGTGCGCCAGCAGATCACCGTCAGGACCGCGCGCCTCGCCCAGCGGCGTCAGGTGATAGGCGTCGCGGATATCCGCCTCTTTGGCCAAGCGACCCTCGAGTTTTGAGGTCGCCGTGGCCGCGGTCAGCGCCAACCGGTTGGCCAGCAGCTTGCCAGGCACGCCATGCCTGGGATCACCGATCAGCTGGTCAAGCACCGTGAGCGCCGCCCCGGACCGAAAGGCCACAGTTTCAAGGGTTTCGACACGACCGGAGGTGACCCAACCGGGTAGCTGCGGTAGGGTGCTCTGGTTGTTTGAGATGGTGGCGGACTGATAGGTCATGCCACAAGACTATCGCACGGCGGCGCTTTTGCCTACCATATAGTGTAGAAACTGCCCCACCCTGCGGCTCCTTTCTATGTCCAATAAGTTTGCATTATCGGACACCAAAGAATATGCTCAGCGACATGTCAGTGTCGCTTTAGTTTCATGGGTGGATTCGGCCGAAATTGCCTCTCTCGTCGAGGAAATTTCCATTTAACCGGTGGACGGACCTCTTGCTCAATCTGTGGACTCGT
>NZ_BSNL01000020.1 GCF_030159975.1 Sulfitobacter pacificus | reverse complement strand
GGCTGAGACGGTGGTGGCTCCGGCCAGCTCAAGGGCTGCATCAACCGTGGTCTCGTTTACAACAACCGCGCCACCGGCAATGGTTGTGGTGCCCAGCACCTGGCCCGTAACCCCCAATGTACCGCCACTCACAAGGGTTCCACCCGTATAGGTATTGTCGCCCGACAGCGTTGCGGTTCCCGAGCCAAGCGTGACCGCGGTTGCCCCGCTGATCACGCCGGACAGGGTCATCTCAGCGGTTGTATTCAGGGCCAGTGTGGCCGCCGCCCCGCCGTTTTCAATTGCCCCGCCGAAATCCATATCGGTGATCGAAGAAATGCTCAGGTCCGCCCCGTTGAGATCCAATGTGACGGAGCTGGCCAAAGCACCTGGCTGGAGGTCGGAATAGGTGAGGGTTGAGGCGCTACCATTGTTGAATTCGAAAGTGCCGTTTTCGATGGAGCCAATACTTATTATGTCCAGGTTTCCAACTGCCACTGGCGTAATACCAATGGTCACTGTACTGAACGGTGCGGCCAGAAAGATTGCCGTATCGGTTGCCCCGGGAGGCGAAAGGATATCCCAATTCACACCATCAGCATAAGTGCCGGGACCGGGTTCCACCCATACCGCATCTTGCGCATGACCGGGCAAGGCAATCAGACCGGAAACCAAAGCTGTTGTCAGAAATAGACCCTTAGAATTTACCGCGCGTGTAATCGTTCTGCTAAAATGCAACATAAAATACCCCAGTCCAATACCGTCACCCGTACAATTAGAGCATAAAAGCCTCTGTAATCAACGAGGTCAACTGAATTTGCCGCCCTCAGAAATCCTAGAAGCTCTGGCAGATGGCACCAAATTGAAGGGCGCAAATTCTAGAGGGTGCGGATATGGTACGATTGGGGATCAGCCGCATGTGAGAGGGCAGCGCAAAAACAAACCTCACAATACCTAGACGCGAAAATTGCCGCTTCATCCTTGCCCATCAGCAGTTTCAACCACAGGCTCTTGAAAACTATACCCATTTGTTAACCACGTTTTGTTCAGGCGGGACTTTCCCATATGACGCCCTGCCCAACAGCCCAGCGGGACATCGGCGTTTTGGCACGAAAAAACATACCGGTTTTCGCAAGTTTCAAATGGACCGAGACAGAGGCAACAGGCCAGTGCGCCACATTTCTGCCCCAATCAGGCCACCCAAATAAAATCAAGGTTTTATGGGTGGGCAGCGGGAGCTTCTGGAAACAATCAACCGAATCCCCCCGTATTGAGTTGAAATTTGGAATTCACCGGCCTTGTAATGTGGCAATAACTTGGCAGCTCAGGGACGTACAGCGTCCAGCCCGGATGCCATGCCGTTTAGCGAAAACTGAAACAAAAACGGCTCTGTCTGGGCAGAGGGGCGGAAGGCCGCGATCATGGCATTCTCTTCGGTGGAAAGTGCTGCAACCTTGTCTGCATCGATCTGCAGCACCGCTTCACAAACCTCGCGGTTACAGGACTGCCAGGCGAATTGCATGACCGCCTCCTCGTCATCACTTTCCGCTTCGCGCATGGCAAAACCTGTAGGCAGAAACACACCAACAGGCACCCGCGCAATCAAAAAACTTTGCCCTTCCGGGTTACGTGTCGCAACGATATCCGCGATAAAGGCCTTGTCCGTTGATCGCAGAACCCGTTGGGTTAATGTGCAATCCGTTTTACCCACTGCAATCGCAATACAGCTGACCGACCATGCTCCAAATTTTTGACCATTGACTACGACCGCGGCTTCAGGTGTCGACGGGGCAACCGCAGCGTCATCCTTGGTGGAGGTCTGCGCCGAGGCAGGCAAAGTCAGCACAAGGGCAAGCACGATAAACAAGCGCGAGAAAAAGGACATCAATTGGGCTCCGCGAAATACGTAAAGGTTGGGGCCAAGGGACCGGTATCTGCCCGGCGTGTCAAGCGGCATCAGCCGCGCCGCTGCCAGTCCCGCAGGGCCAGCGACACCTGATCCAACCCTTTTGACAGGTTCACGCCGGCACCGCCACCAACCCCAAGCCGGATGTGGTTGGCCTGTCCATAGGCACTGCCCGGCAGCAGGAAAGTCCGGTAGGGATCTGCAAGCAACCGCTTGGCAAAGGCATCGCTGTCAATCCCGTCAGGCAAACGCCCCAACCCGATCAACCCTGCACGCGGTGACACCCAAGACAGACCCTCTTGCGCCGCAACCCATCTGTTCATTTCGGCAAGGTTCGCCGCCCCTTCATCCCGTGCTTTTTGCATCGCAGGGGTATAGCGATCCGGGCGCATGGCTACTTCGGCAATCACCTCGCCCATGATGTTCATGATCTCTGATGAATTTTCGCGCAGGATCACCGCATCCATCACCAATTCGGGATCAGGGCAAATCAACCAGCCGGTGCGCAGCCCCTGCAAGCCAAGCGCCTTGCTGACGGAGCCGGTTGTGATCCCCCGCGCATACATACCCGCAATCGAAGGGGCGCGCGGGCCGTCCCATTCCAAACCGGCGTAGACCTCATCCACCAACACCCATGCGCCCACAGGATCAGCGATGCGCACCAGCGTTTCCAACTCTGCCTTGCCCAGTAAGTCACCTGTGGGGTTGTTGGGATTGCTGATGAAGATCAACCTGGTGTTATCCGTCACGGCATCGGCCATCTGATCCAGTGGCAATTTCCACCCATCTTTTTCGCAGCGGGTCACCTTGATCACCTTGGCTCCGATGGCGCGGGCCAAGACCTCGGCCTGTGGCCAACCGGGGGTCTCGATGACAATCTCGTCGCCGGGCTGAAGCAATTGCATCAGGCTGAGGTAATTCGCCTCTGCCGCGCCGGCGGTAATCAACACATCCTTGGGCACACAGATCCCGTCCAACCCTGCCTGCGTCAGCACATGTTGGCGCAGCTCCGGCAGCCCCCGAAAATCGCGATTGTTCCAATCCAACGATTGGTTCGGGTCCAGATCCGCCAGATAATCCCCCAAGACAGGGGAGCCTGACAGCGAGAACCCGACAATCGCCTCCGGTGCCGCCTCTGTGGTTTCAAGAAGATATTCAAACAACCTGTGTATCTTGACTTTCATGCCACTCCCCCGCCCAATAGTGCCATGAATACCCCGATCCACCTCAAGGGCAATCCCCGCCGTCTGGCCGTGCTGGATTACGGGCTGTTCGAAGTTCACGCTGGCCCGCGCACCATTGGCATTTGCGGCTTTGTTATCGAAACCGATGCAGGCGAAGTGGTGCTGATCGACACGGGCTTCCCCGCCAAATATGCCGCCGATGCCGCTGCCGCAACGCTGGAAGATGAACTGGGTAGTTTTGGACGTGTCCTGTCCGTGACCCCCGACAATCTGCCCGCCGCACAGCTGGCGAAATTGGGTCTGGACAAAGGTGATATCTCCCTGATGATCCAAAGCCATACCCATATTGATCACATCGGCGATATGGCTGGCTTTCCACAGGTGCCGATCCTGATCTCGGCGGATGAACGGGCCCTGCCCCGACCGCTTTATTGGTCGGGCAAACGGGCTATGGATTGGCCCGACCGCGTCTATCAATTGGTACGCGAAGATATGACCTTGGGGCCCGGTTTCGAGGTGCTGCATTGCCCCGGTCATGCGCCGGGCCAACTGGCGTTTATAGTCCAGCTGCCAGAAACCGGCTGGATCTTGCTGACCTCTGACGCGATCAGCCGCGCGTCAGAGATTGACGAAAAGTTCGCAGGGTCATGGGATGTGGATCAGGCCATTTTTCACGGTAACCGGCTGATGGCACTGGCCGCGCAACGGGATGCAATGGTGATCTATGGCCACTGCCCGGAACAATGGCCCAAGCTGAAAAAAGCCCCAGACTGGTTTGAGTAACTCAATACCCCTGAAACAACAGATCCAGCGCGCGGGTAAATTCATCAGCCTGGCTTGAAAAATTGGCAACGGAAGGCAACAGTATCGACTGCGGTACAGCCGCCATCAGATGGGTCGCCACAACATAGGATGCTCCGTCTACCTCAATCAGCGGATGCAACCCTGTGGTCCTTTGCGGCACGTCAGTCACCGGCATGACAGGTGCCATCATTCTGCTCCGTTGCACCGCCAGAAAGTTGGTCTGCAAATCCAGCAGGTAGCCAGTCCCGTTGCGCGTCGGGTGCAGATCATACTTAGACATCAAACATGCGGTATTCTTCTAACGGCAGGCCGTTCTTTTCGACCCATTCATCCCAGGCTTCCATGCTTGCGCGATTCTCTGTCAACCACGCATCACGCAGGGCCTGTCGCACGCCCTGTTCCGCCGCAGCCGAGATATTGACGCCTAAAGCTTCGGCATCTTTCAGCAATTCCTTGTCCAAAGACAGGTTTGTCGCGCGTTTTTGAACACCCATAGGCCCCTCCATAAGCATGCGCATAATTTATGCGCATGAGCTTAACACATTCTTACCGTACATCGCGTCCTTGATTAAGGATAATCACATTCCCGCTTGAAATATCCCCCGCTGGCGACACCAGAAAGCCGACCCATGCGGCAATTTCCGCTGGCTGCATCGCCCGGCCATGCGGCATCTGGGCCACCGCTTTTGCCAAAACATCTTCGCTCAACACCCCGAACAGCGGCGTCTCCGTCATTGCTGGCGCAATCGAATTCACCGCGATCTTGTCACTTGCGAAACGCCGCGCCAGATCTTTGGTCAGATTGTCCAGCGCCGCCTTGGAGGCACGATAGTGCGGCGGGTCAAACACATCAAAATTATAGGCCCCGTTCGAAGAAATATTCACGATCTTGCGCACCCCGTCCCGGCCCGCCATCAGCTTGATCGCCGCCTGACAACAATGAAAGGCCGCTGAAAAATTCAACGTCATCTGCCGTTCAAATTCATCCACCGGAATCTCAGGAAACTCCGACATGAAACAGGTGCCGGCGTTATTCACCAGTACATCGACACCGCCCAGCATCCCCTCGATCTCTGCAAATGCTGCCTTGATCGCCGCCGCATCCATCAGGTCAACGGCCATCCCGGCAAAACCGTCCTGCGCCATTTCGGTCAGACCCGCCTCATCCACATCAAACCCGACGACCGCATGCCCCTCGGCCAGCAACCGCGCCACAATCGCACGCCCCATGCCGCCCGCCGCCCCTGTCACAACCGCAACCTTACCCATGCCCTGCCCTTTCGCATTTCCTTTGAATAGGTGTAGCCATGCACTTGCAACTTGCCAAGGAACACGCGCCCATTCGCGCCCCAAAGCCGAGCGGATGCGGTCCTGCGCTCTTACAGTTCAAAAGCAAGTTTGATGCGCAGCCTTGCCATGCATCTAGCCTTTGATGCTTAGGCCAGAACGGTCATTGGGCTTAAATCGCCGCGACGGACAGCTTGTCGCCAACTTCAAAGAGATAAAGCAATCGCGGACCCAAGCCCGCCAGCTGCCGCTATCGCCGCCATCCCAAGGCCGCCAGTTACCTGAATTCGATGAAACAGCTGTACTGCGAGAACCGCCCCTGAGGCACCGATGGGGTGGCCCCTTGCAAGGCTGCCGCCCCAATTGTTCACAATCACCGGATCGATACCTGCGCCATCTACGCAAGCAATGGCCTGAGCAGCAAAAGCCTCCATGATCTCGACACTTCGAAGGTCACTACGGCAAATGTTAAGGCTCGATAGCGTTTGGTTGAGCGCTTCGACGGGTGCCAAACCGGGCATCTCGGGGTTGCCACCTATTGTCAGCCCGCCAAGCAGATCTACCCCCTTTGCACAACGTTCTTTGGCCCATTGCGACGACACAACAACTACGAAGGCGGCACCATCCGCCGCCACAGACATATTGGCAACGGAAATCGAACCAGAAACTTTCGGGGCCCGCGCGCAGTGTCGTTCGCTTAATTCTCGCGTGAACGGGTCATTTGATACCCCTAAGAGTTCGACGATGTGATCAACCGGGGCGGACCGCGCAGCTTGATGACTAGCGATTGCCCAGGCGTCTTGTTCAGCCTTTGAAATGCCTAGTGTCACCGCCAGTTGGTTCGCCGCCTGCGCCATATCAGGGTCTCGATCCGGCCAAGGCGTGAACTGCGCTTGCTCAAATTGCTCCGGGGGGCGCGCGTCGGAAAAAGTCTTGAACCGCAATGGCATCCTAGAGTAGCTCTCAACACCGCCGGCAACAACCACATCGCACCGGCCAGAACGTACCAGAGCATCTGCCAAAAGGATTGCGTCCAATCCGCCAACGCACTGACGATCAATGGTCAGGCCCGCGACCCGCTCTGGAAGCCCAGCATGAAGAGCGGTTATGCGTGCAGGGTTTCCACCGGCGCCGAGCGAATTCGCAGCGATCAGCTCATCCACCTCGTCAACCGCGAGCCCCGCGTCGTTCAGGGCGGCAAGCACGATTGGTGCTGCGATTTCTTCAATGGAAAGCCCCGCAAATGCCCCGTTTCTGGGGACAATCGGACTACGCCGCGCTGAAAGGAGAACTGAACCAACCATATCTAGTTCGAAGCCATCGCTTCCAAGGAAATGAGGTCGAGTTTGCCCGAGGGAAGCGTTGGCAGGTCAGACATAAATCGAATCTCTTTTGGCACGTGCCTGTCGCCAAGCAAACTGCGGCAATGCTGTCGAATGAGGGAAGGATCAAGATTTGGCACCGCCGGCTTCACGAAGCAGATGATCCGGTTCCCGCGCGCTGCGTCAGCGACAGGGATTACGGCACAAGCCTCTACGCAATCCAACGCGGCTACAGCTTCCTCGATCGCTTCGGGAAAGACATTCACGTCTGACACCGTAACCATTCGATCAGCACGACCTTTGATGAATAGATATCCATCAGCATCAAAGTGGCCGATCTCTCCAGTCGCGACAAAACCATCTGGCCGAACAAGTTTTTTGCTGGTTTCGACATACATATCGGCAAGATAAGGACTACGAACACACAGCTCGCCGCAATCGCCGTGTGTTTTCGCCCCTTCTATTTTCACTTCAACCTCCGGGTAGGGTATTCCTACTGATCCTTGCGGGATCGCCCCCCTAGCTATCGTCACAAAGCTTGTTTCGCTTGTGCCATAGAATTCGATGATCTCTGCTTTCGGGAATAGGGCCGAAAGCCGATCCCGATCCGACGCCAAAAATTTGCCACCGCCAACCAAAATGCGCGTTAACGTTGGAACAACACCAGCTCCTGCAGCCGAAGCTGCCAATTCCAGCTGTTTTAGTTGGGTAGGTGTCGCATAGATCACGGATATCGACCGAGACGATATCGCTCGAAACTGCTCCTTCGGTGACTTCGCCGACAAAACGCTCAACGTCGCACCCAGATGCAAAGCTTCTAGCGCCGCAAATAGGCTTAGAGAGTGGCCAAGTGAGCCCAGAACGGCATAGTGATCGTTGGAGCAAGCGCCAAAGAGATCTTTTGCCTGATCGAAACTGCTCTGCCAGCTTCTCGGAGTGCGACGGATCGTTTTAGGCCGCCCCGTACTCCCGGATGTCTGACAGTCAAGCCATTGAACCTCATGTTGAAATTTCTGGATCGGGCTTTTCGCGTTGTAGGCTCCTTGAACAGAAAACCCATCGCGCAGGCATTCAATGAGTGTCAGGATGCCTGGCGCATTTGGATCAGCAATGATTGCACTGGGATGCAATATGAACGTTTCCCGAGTGATCATTTGAAAGTACCCATGGGCAGCCGTCGTTTCATACACTCCGGCACCGTGACGCGCGTCAACGTGTATAAATCCGGCGAGGTTGGAATACCGTTTCGCAGCATGCGCAACACGCAAGCGGCATACCCGAGGGTACGTTTGAATTCCTTGGAGCCAGCGATAAAACTACTTTCAATCGCATTGTCCTTTGGCCTGGTGAACCAGACCTCGCATTTGTTCGCCGAATCAAAGGATGCAAGAAATTGGTTCATGAAATTGGTAAGGTCTTCTTTGCTAAGCAACGTGAGCTGGTTGAGGATTATCGTTGTATCAATGTGAGAACAATCGTCAAAGAAGTAGCCAATCTTGGCCCGCCCCTTTCCCAGCTATCGGGGCGGACCACTTCAAAACGGGTGCGTTTCAAGAGCAGCATCGCATTCAAAGGAATTTGAAGGGCTTCACATTTTCATTTCGCCGGCACCAACTCGGTCTTGACGAAAGACATCGCTTGATCACCGGCGTTTACAACATTGTGCGCAATCCCTGCCTGCCGGCTATAGGCTTCGCCGCGCGCCACGTTCACGGTGCTGGACCCAGCTTGATCTTCGATCAACATCTGGCACTCTGTCAGTGCCACCACCACGTAGTCCATTTCGTGGCGGTGCCAGCCGGTTTCAGAGTTTTGTTCGAAATCGTAGCGCGTGACGACAACTCTATCGTCGCGCACAAGTTCGGTTGCAATTGCTTGTTTACGATTGGTCATTTTGCTTTCCTTAACAGGGCTTCTGGATAGATCAGATGTCTTCAAAGCCACGGAATGTCGTGAATTCCGCAAGACTGCACCGTTCTGTTCTGAATTGGTTAACCTTAGCGTCTTTGTCCGGGAAACCAACGGCGATGCCACAAACAGCCAACTCATCTTCTGGCAGGTTCAGGTGCTCATGGACGATCGGCCCGTAATTCGCCAAAGCGCCAATCCCCGATGTTCCCAAACCCTCATCCTCTGCGCTGAGCAGGAAAGTCATGATCGCCATGCCGAGGTCCATGAAGCACCCCTTGCCCATGGCGCGTTCAATGGTCACGACCACACCGACCGGAGCCCCGAAAAATGCATAGTTCCGGGCGAACTGCGCACGCCGCCCCTGCACATCTCTCCGTTCAATCCCGAGGGCTTCGTAAAGCGCGTAACCTGCCCGGCGCTGTCGATCTTTCAAAGCGCGAGACATCCGCTCTGGAAAATAGGAATACTCCGAACTGATAGGTTCACCCGTGTCCTGCGCCATCAGAAGCCGGTCAATCAGCGCCTGAAGCGCGGTGCCCGTCAGAACATGGAATTTGCCCGGTTGCAGGTTGGCACCGCTTGGCGCGCGCCGGGCGGCAGAGCAGATGCGTTCAAGCGTGGCGCGTTCAATCCGATCATTGGTATATGCCCGGATCGAATGACGTTGCGCCAATATTTCCAACAGATCAGCCCGCATCGGCTGGTTCTGAGCCTGACAGAGCGCTTATAGGACCCGCTTTCGCCAAGGCAGCGATAAGTGGCGGAACGAACGCGATAAATGCTACGTTATTTTCCATGTTAGATATCCTATGGGTTGTGGAATCCACCACGCGCGCGCAGGGCTTCAGCAATGTGGTCTGCGTCATCTAAAGCAAGCTTGGCAAAAGGTAAAATGACGCCCCAGTTCCACCCGCGACGTGAGCGGGCTTTCCAGCCCACCACGGAGGTTTTAGCGGCCAATCCCTCTTCCTTCGAGATGATGGTCAGTGGTTTCCTGAAGGAAGATCTTGCTACCCGACATGTTCTTGTCCTTGGTTAGCTCAGCAATCTCAGTGGATTTCGCCGAAGCACATGTATTTGAGTTCCAGGTAATCATCGGCACCGTATTTAGAGCCTTCGCGCCCTTGACCTGATTGCTTGATGCCCCCGAAGGGCGCGACTTCCGTTGAAATCAGACCGGTGTTGATGCCGACCATGCCTGTTTCCAGCCGCTCGGCAACCCGCCAGACGCGGGAGATGTCTTTGGCGTAAAAGTAGCCGGCAAGGCCGAATTCTGTATCGTTTGCAAGTTCGACAGCTTCCTCTTCGGTTTCGAATTCAAAGAGCGGCGCAATAGGTCCGAAGGTCTCTTCATGTTGCACTTGCATGCCGCGGGTCACACCAGTGATGACGGTCGGTTCAAAGAATGTCCCGCCACGCGCATGCCTGCAACCGCCTGTCACAATTTCGGCACCTTTGGCGATCGCATCTGACAGATGCGCCTCGACCTTCGACAGGGCGGCCTCGTTGATTAACGGACCGATGGCCACCCCATCCTCAAAGCCATCCCCGACAGAAAGTGCCGACACGCGTTCTGCGAGTTTCTTTGAAAACTCCTTGTAGACACCCGATTGAACGTAGATCCGATTGGCGCAGACACATGTCTGACCGGCGTTCCGGTATTTGGCGATCAGTGCGCCCTCAACCGCGGCATCGACGTCGGCGTCGTCGAAAACGATGAACGGTGCATTGCCACCAAGCTCCATCGAGACTTTCTTGACCGTTGCCGCCCCCTGCTCCATCAGGATTTTCCCGACACGTGTGGAGCCGGTAAAGGTGATCTTGGCCACTTTGGTGTTGGCACAAAGCTCCTTGCCGATGGCGGATGCGTTACTGCTCGGGATCACGCTGAATACGCCTTTGGGAATACCGGCGCGTTCGCCAAGCACGGCCATGGCGAGGGCGGACAGCGGGGTCAGTTCAGCCGGACGCGCAATAAAGGTGCACCCAACGGCGAGCGCAGGTGCCACCTTTCGGGCGATCATAGCGTTGGGGAAATTCCAGGGCGTGATTGAGCCAACCACACCCACCGGCTGTTTCATGACGACAATGCGCTTGTCAGGCTGATGGCCGGGGATCACGTCCCCATAGATGCGTTTTGCTTCTTCCGCGAACCACTCGACATAGGATGCACCATACATGATTTCGCCTTTGGCCTCGGTCAAAGGTTTACCCATTTCAGCGGTCAGGATTATGGCCAGATCATCGATGTTCTCCAACATCAAATCATGCCACTTGCGCAGGATCGCACCGCGTTCTTTGCCCGTCTTCGCAGCCCAGGACGCCTTGGCGTCATAGGCACCATCGATGGCGCGCGCCACGTCTTCAACGCCTAGATCAGTCACATCCGCAATCTTTTCGCCGGTCGCCGGATTGAGGACAGGAAAGCTGCTGCCATTCTCGATCCAGTGCCCATTCACATAGGCGCGGGTTTCGAGAAGCGCTGGGTCGTTCAACTTCAACATGATCAGCTCTCCCGCGCGGCAGCGATGGAGGCTTCGAGAATGTCGAGTGCTTCTGCAAAGACCTCTTCCTGAATGGTGATCGGGGCGAGGAAGCGAATGACGTTGCCATAGACGCCGCAGGTCAGAAGGATGAGATTACGTTTGAGAGCCTCCGCACGAACCTTTTGGGTGAATTCAGGGCTGGGGGCAGAGCCATCTGCGGTGTTGAACTCTGCAGCCACCATAAAACCGGGGCCGCGGATGTCGATGATTTCCGGCGTTGTGGCACGGATCGATTCAAGCCGCTGGCGCAGACGCGAACCTAGTTCATTTGCGCGGGCGCAGAGGTCTTCTTCCTCGATGACATCAAGAACGGCATGGGCCGCCGCGATCCCGAGCGGGTTACCACCGTAAGTTCCGCCAAGACCACCGGGGCCTGCGGCATCCATGATCTCTGCTTTGCCAGTGACTGCCGCCAGCGGCAAACCACCTGCGAGCCCCTTGGCCATTGTTGTCAGGTCGGGTGCAACGCCATAGCCATCCATGGCAAAGAGATTGCCTGTGCGCGCAAAGCCGGTCTGAATTTCATCTGCGACCATCACGATCCCATGCTCATCACAAAGTGCGCGGATTTCGCGCATGAGCTCGGCAGGTGCGGGATAGAAACCGCCTTCCCCTTGCACCGGCTCGAAAATGATCGCTGCGACGCGCGCGGGATCAAGGTCCGCTTTGAAGAGCTTGTTCAGCGCGTTCATCGAGTCTTCAGTGGAAACCCCATGTACGTCGATCGGAAACGGCACGTGATAGACGTCCGGCATCATCGCCCCGAAGCCCTGCTTGTATGGGGCGACCTTGCCCGTGAGGCTCATGCCCATGAAGGTGCGGCCATGAAAACCGCCTCCGAAGGCGATAACCGCCGGGCGGCCGGTATAGGCGCGCGCCACTTTGATCGCGTTCTCGACAGCTTCGGCACCGGTGGTCACAAAGACGGTCTTCTTCTCGAAATCGCCGGAAACGCGCGCGTTCAGACGTTCGGCAAGGCGGATATAATTCTCATAGGGTAGCACTTGGTGACAGGTATGGGTGAATGAACCCATTTGCCGCTCCACTGCGGCCATGACTTTCGGGTGGCAATGGCCGGTGTTGACGACGGCAATGCCTGCGGCGAAATCGATGTAGCGATTTCCCTCCACATCCCAGACCTCAGAGTTTTTTGCCCGGTCTGCGTAGATCTGGGTTTGCATCCCGACGCCGCGAGAGATGGCTTTGTCTTTGCGAGTGCTGATTTCTGCGTTCAACATGGTTTTCTTTCTATTTGAAACAGGGCGACGAGGCATATTTGTTGTGTCAGGCCTCATATTTGCAGGTGTTCGTCAGTTGCCGCTCAGGATCATGCGGTAACGCATCTGGTCGAAGATCACGGCGAGGATCAGCAAGGCACCGAGAAGCACCATCTGCATGTAGGAACTGACCTGTGCGAGGTTCATGCCGTTCTGGACAAGCACGATGAAGAAGGCCCCAAGGACAACGTTCTCGACCCGACCAATGCCGCCTCTCAAAGATACGCCTGCAATCACGCATGCAGCGATCGACTCAAGTGCGATTGTACTGCCAAGGTTGGCCTCACCCGATTCAACGCGCGCTGTAAGCAGCAAACCGGTCAATGACGCGATCAAGGCACAGATCACATAGGCCATCATCAGGGTGCGCTTCGTGTTGATTGCCGAAAGATGTGCCGCTTTGATGTTGCCGCCGACGGCGTAGACCTGGGTGCCAAGGCGCGTCCGGGACATGAAAAGCCACATGACGATGATGCAGATGGCAGCAATGATCACCGGAATGGGAATACCAAAGAGCCTGCCGAAGCCGAAGGTGTCGCCAAAGGCGAAGGGCAGGCCCGAAACCGGAACCCCACCTGTCAGGAACAGCGCGAGGCCCGCGCCCACCGAAGAAACACCCAGTGTCATGATGAACGGCGAGACCTCAAAATAGGCGACACCGACACCGTTGATCAGACCAACAGAGATTGCAGCCGCAAAACCCATGCAGGCACCAAAGGCGATGGCGAGCCAAATCGCGTCAGGGAAAATCCCGGCGAACCAGACCATGCCAAGCGCTGAGACCACCGAAGTCAAGGCAATCGAGGTTCCGACGGAAAGGTCGAAGCCGCCCGAGATAAGCACAAGCATCTGCCCCATCGAAACCAGCACAAGGTAAACCGACTGTCGGGCGACGTTGACGAGGTTCTGAAGGCTCAGGAATTTGTCAGATAGTGCTGTGAAGATGATCAACGCACCCACCAGGAAAAATGGCAAGACGCCAACCTTGATGAATATTTTTCGGATGGGATCGAAGGCCCCGGTTTTTGTAGCTTCTGTCGTCATAGTTTTGCTCCGGTTTCGTCGAAGAAGAATTTGAGAACTTGTTCCTCGGTCATGTCATCTCCGCTCAGCTCTGCTGAGATGTGGCCATGCGCCAGAATAAGCATTCGATGAGAGAGGTTCATGACCTCGGGAAGGTCGGATGAGATGACGACCACTGCCTTGCCGGACTCGGCCAATTCCTTGATCAGCAGGTAGAGTGCCGCACGTGTGCCCATGTCGACACCGACCGTGGGCTCATCAAAGATGATGATGTCGGCATTCTGGCCAAAGCACTTGCCAAACAGAACCTTCTGTTGATTGCCACCAGAAAGCTGGGACACGGGTTTGTTACGATACCCCTCGTGCAACTCCACATAATCCGAAATCGTCGCGGCTTCTGCGTTGACCTCCGACCATTTGACCAATTGGCCATTGCCCCCAACCTTGTCTCCCATGACAAGATTGATTGCGAGGTTGTCTTTGGACGGTTTGGCAAGGTCGAGCCCTTCGGCTTTCCGATCCGGAGAAAGGTAATAGATACCTTCGTTGATAATATCGCGCGTAGGGGCATGGCTGATATCTTTACCACGCATTTTAACCGTGCCGTGCACCCGGGTGGTTAAGCCCATGACAGTACGGAAGAGGCGCGATTTTCCAGACCCTACAAGGCCGGCAACGCCCAGAATTTCACCTGCGCGGACTTCGAAAAATGCGTCGTGAATTCCTGCAGTTCTAAGCCCCTCAACCGTTAGCAGGATTTCCCCAGTCCCTTGTTCAATCTTGGGGTAAATCTCGTCAATTGCGCGCCCGGTCATCATTTCGACAAGAGCGTCTTCGTTGGTCTCGGCCATATTGACGGTGCCAATCTTGGCACCATCACGAAGAACTGTGACGCGATTTGCAATCCGAAAGAATTCCTGGATGCGATGCGAAATATAGATGATGCCGACGCCCTTGGCCTTGAGCTCGTTTACGAATTCAAAGAGGTGGTCGACTTCCTTGTCCGTGAGTGATGCCGTGGGCTCATCCAGAATGAGCACTTTCAGATCGCCATGAAAGGCTTTGGTGATTTCCACCATCTGCTGTTGTGCCCGCGACAGGTGTGAGGTGACCGCATTCGGGTCGATGTCGAAGCCGAGTTCCAAGAGCATTTCATAGGCGCGTTTGCGCATTGTGCGATGATCAATGAACGGCCCCTTCATGGGCTCCCAGCCGAGGAAGATATTTTGTGCGACGGTCAGAGTCGGGATCAGCGAGAATTCCTGAAAAACCGTATAGATGCCCTTTTTCTGGGCATCGGCTACGCTGTCGAACTTCACTTTCTGACCATCAAGGATGACGCTGCCTTGCGACGGAGTATTCGCGCCCGCGAGCATTGAGATCAGCGTCGACTTTCCGGCACCATTCTCACCGAAGAGAACATGTACTTCCCCTGAATGAAGGTCAAAATCGACGGCATTGAGGGCAAGCACACCCGGGTATTGTCTGGTGAGCGCTTTGGTCTCGATGAGAGGTTGTGCTGACATGTCAGTCTCCAAAAAAGCGGGCCGGTGGGACAGGCCCGGTCCGGCCCGCAGTCCAACAGGGAGGAAGTTAGTTGGACACGGAGAAGACGGGCGAAAAGCCATCCGGTGGAAGGATGTTTGTACGCTCGACCTCGCCAATGTTTTCGGGGTCAACTACGAAGATTTTCGGGCCTACGTGTTTGATGTAGTCCTTGCCTTCAAGGATGCGGACGGCCTGATCAATCGCGATGCGACCCTGAATCACCATGCTGTCAGCGGGTGCCGCCAGAATGAAACCACGCTGGATGCCGGTGTAGACGCCAGGCGTCATGTAGAAGGCCAGAAGGTCAACCTTGCCCTGCAAGCCACGCTCGCGAATGAGGCCTTGAGCTGCTTCGGCGGTCACAGCTGTACCTGCGAGGTAGCGAACATCCGGGTTGGCTTGCAGAACGTCTTCGACGAGTTTCAGCTGCGTTTCCTTACCTGTGTCACCGAAGCGGGGCTCAAGAACTTCAACTGCGGAGCCTTTGACGGCTTCCATGAAACCGGTATGCGCGGCCTCAACCCATCCCGCACCCGCAGGACCAGGGAACCAGCCTACTTGCACCGGGTCTGTTCCAGTGGGGTGTTTTGCTGCGAGATAGGCACCGGTCTCATAACCCATCACCTTGAACGACACCAAGGATTTGGCCGAGATGTCTTCTGAAGAGACACCGTTAATGACATCGATGACGGGAATGTCTTTCGCAACAACTTCGCCGATGACGTTATTAAGGCCGTCGTATGAGATCGCGCCAACAACCACGGCATCCGCTCCACCCGAAACACAATCTTCGATCTGGCTGATTTGCTTGGCCAACTCGGTGTAGCCGCCAGCTTCCACGAGATTGAGGTTTACACCAAGGCGCTTGGCTTCATCGACAACGCCATAGTCAACGCCAAGCCAATAGGCGTCCTTCATGTGCGGGAAAGACACGCAGATGTTCCATGCTTTCTCGGCAGAGGCGAGCGCGTCATAGGTGACGGCGTTTACGTCCCCTTCCGTTGAAAAGGCTGGTGTGACCTCTTCGGCAGCATAAGGGAACCATGCTTCTTCCGCGAAAGCACCCGCTGGTATTGCAGCACTCAAAGCCAGTGCCGTGGCTGTCTTCAGGACGAGTTTCATTGTTCTGATCTCCTTGTCAGTTACAGTAGTCTGAGGCGATTTCTCGCGATTTCAGATTGGAATTCTGGCTCTTAACCGAGCTCTTTTCTTATTTTTGCAAGCATTCCTTTGCGCTCCCTGCGGGCCGCAAGCGCGCCTTCCATATCTACTTTTTTGAATTTGACTGGCGTATGCGGTTGAAGTTGTCCAATTAGGTCCATATCGGCCGAAATGACCGCGCCGAGGGTGAAATATCCACCGCCGGACACCGCATCACGGTGCAGAACGATCGGCTCGGTGCCACCGGGAACCTGGATGGAGCCATAGGAGTAGCAGCCGTCCACGATGTTCGAAGGATCAGCGCCCGCGCCAAATGGTTGTTCGCGGTCCACGAACTCAAGCGGGCGCCCGCCTTTGAAGCGATAGCCCATCCGGTCCGCTTCAGGTGCGACCTTCCACTCATCCTCAAAGAATCCGGCACCGGCCTCATCGGTCAGGCGATGCCAGTACAACCCGGGGAGTACGCGCAGACTGGCAGGTGTTCCGGGTTTACGGCGAAGCGGTTCCGACACGGTGCGACCGGCACCGGGCCCTTCCAAACCACCTGTCGGCAGTTCATCCCCAGCTTGAATGGCACGCCCTTCCACGCCGCCGAGCGCCCCGATGGGATATGTTGACCGACTGCCCAAAGCTTCAGGCGTTGTGATCCCGCCGCTGATAGCAATGTAGATGCGCGCACCGGCTTGCAGGAAGTCGAAACTCAGGGTCTGCCCGGCTTTGACGACAAAGGATGTCCAGGTCTCCTGATATTCGCCATCTACCTTGACCGGAATCTGTGCCCCAGTCACAGCGACGGTGGCGGATTGAGTGAACTCAATTTCCGGTCCCATGAAGACCGCTTCGAGACAGGCAGCGCCTTCATCGTTGCCGACGAGCATATTTGCGGCCCGAAGGGCATAGCGATCCATGGCACCTCCAAGCGGAATGCCCAGATGGAAATAGCCAATACGGCCGAGGTCCTGAATAGAGGTCGCAAGACCCGGATTTTTGATCTTAAGCGTCATTGAGGGCCTCCAACATCTTTGCATTGGTGCCGCGCATGTCGGCATTGAATTCGTCGAGATCGAACTCGATTTCTGCAATCCGCGGCTGGTAGCTACCGTCTTCAACGGCAGCGAGAACAGCATCGTATTCAGCGCGGTCGATCGGCTTCCATTTCACAATGTCGCCGGGCTTGAAGAACACCATGAAGTCCTTCAGATGCGCGACTTTCTGTTCCGGGTCATAGATGGGCATCGGGGTGATGCCGAACATCTGGTATCCACCTGCTCCGCGAACGGAATAAATGCAGGAAAAACATCCACCGTAGCCTACGGTTTGCTTTGGCGTGTCCGTGCGAGGGCTCAGATACTTCGGAACCTCAAGTTGCTTGTCACGATCCACCAGCTGGTAGAGGAAAGGCAAGCCTGCCACGAAACCCACCATCGATACGAACCAAGGCTGCGAGTGATGCGCCTCGATGAATGCGTCTGCAGAGGCGAACCCATTGATTTTGGCCGCATAGTCGAGGTCGGTTCCGTTCGGGTCCTGATGGCGCTCGCGGAACCGCATCAAGGTCTCATGCGTCCACGGATCCTTGTAGAAAACGGGGATTTCGATGATGCGCGTGGTCATACGCTTTTCCGCAGATTCCGCCTTGTGCTCCAGTTCCTTGACCTTCGTCATGATGTCATCGGGAGAAATGACATCCGGGTCGAAGCGGACCTGAAACGAAGCGTTTGCAGGGCAGATTTCGGTCACGCCCTCAATCTTGGCATCGCGCACCGCGTTGCTCATGGAAAGAGATTTAAAGAACGCGTCGAGAGACATTTCGTCATCCATCTCGACATAGACGTGCTCGTCACCTCCAAATGTGTATCTGGTTTTCATTCTGGCTTCCTCACGTGTTCTCGGGGTTCAGGTTTCCGGCTTCCAGCCAGGGCTCAAGCCACTGCGTATGAAAATCGCCAGAGGCGACGCCGGGGTCTTTGGCCAGAGCCTTGTGGAGCGGGATGGTGGTTTTCAGGCCATTGATCTCAAGCCCTTCCAGCGCTGTCGCCATCTTGGAAATGGCGTCGGCGCGATCCTTGCCGTGCACAATCAACTTGCCGATCAGCGAGTCATAGAACGGCGGAATCTGGTATCCTTCATACATGAAGTGATCGAAGCGGATCCCCTCACCTTCCGGGATTTTCAGGCTTTCGACCTTTCCCGGCCACGGCAAAAATTGCATGAAGGGGTCTTCTGCATTGAGGCGAACCTCGATGGCATGCCCAGACTTCTTGACCTGATCTTGGTTGACACTCAGCGGCTCACCGCCGCAAACGCGGATCATTTCCTGCACAAGGTCAAAGCCGGTGATCATCTCGGTCACAGGATGTTCGACCTGAATGCGCGTATTCATCTCTATGAAGAAGAACGCGCCGCTCGCTTCCTCGTAGAGGTATTCAAGCGTTCCGGCACCGCGATAGTTCACGGATTCGGCGAGTGCGACGGCTGCCATGCAGAGGTTTTCGCGTGTTTCATCATCAAGGCAGTCCGCGCCCGCCTCTTCCCAGACTTTCTGGCGGCGGCGCTGAAGTGAACATTCGCGTTCAAAGAAATGGACGGCCTTCTTTCCGTCGCCCACGATCTGCACCTCAATGTGGCGCGGTGACTTTACCGAGCGCTCGACATAGAGCCCGCCATCGCCAAATGCGGCGGCGGCTTCCTGTTGCGCTTGAGGGGCGAGGGTCCGAAGTTCCTCTTCAGTTTCAGCGATCCGGATGCCTTTACCACCGCCACCTGCAGCGGCTTTCACCATCACCGGATACCCAACCTTCGCGGCAACCTCGACAGCTTCATCGACGGATCCGATCCGTCCTTTTGAGCCGGGCACCACTGGCACACCTGCAGCTTCTGCCGCCTGACGCGCCGCCACTTTATCACCCATGCGTTCGATTGTGTCTGCAGAGGGGCCCACGAATTTGATGCCGGCCTGCTCGATGGCACGTGCAAATTCTGGGCTTTCTGAAAGGAAACCATAGCCCGGGTGCACAGCATCCGCAGCATTCTCGATGGCCGCCGCAACCACGCCGCTGATGTTGAGATAGGACTCGGTGGCTTTTGCAGGTCCAATGCAGACGGACTCGTCAGCCAGTTTGACCGCCAGCATTTCCGCGTCGCCTTCGGAGTAAGCCTGAATAGTTGTGATCCCGAGCTCCTTGGCAGCGCGAATGATGCGAACAGCGATCTCGCCGCGGTTTGCGATAAAGAGGCGCTTGATGCTCATTTCAGACCACCACTTCAGCAAGGGCCTGCCCTGCGGTTACTGGTAGGCCATCTTCAGTAAGATACGTGGAGAAGGTTCCGGCAAACTCGGCTTTGACCTCAATAAAGGTCTTCATTACCTCGATAAGACCGACCGTGTCACCCACGGCAACGGGATCTCCGGGGTTCTTGTAGAGCGCAGCTTCCGGTGACGGCTTCATGTAGAATGTGCCTGGTAGTGGTGAAAGTACTTGTGCCATTGTGTTATTCCTCCCTCGATATTTCTCAGAGACCCAGCACGGTCGCGGCTGGTGCGATTGTGATCCCGGCTTCCGTTAGTCCCGCGCGGATCGCTTTGCCCATGTCCAAGGCACCGGGGGTGTCAGAGTGAAAGCAGATCGACTCGAATTCGATGGGGATGTCTTCACCGTCAACGGTTCTCACGACACCTTCCTTGCAAGCCCGCACGCATTTTGCGGCAACCTCTTCTGGCTTGGGGCGCACCACCTGACGGGCAAAAACAATCGATCCAGATGTGTCGTAGTCACGATCTGCGTAGAATTCCCGCACGACAGGATGTCCGACCCGCTTCGCCACTTCATAGGTTTTGGAAACGCTCATGCAGAAGATGATTGCCGTGCCGCAAGTCTTGCTCAGCATATCAATGATCATCTCAGACAGTTCTTCGTTCACGGCGGCTTCCATATAGAGCGCACCATGCGGCTTCACATGCTGGAGGCTGATGCCGTGACGGCGGCCAAATTCGCGGATTGCGCCGACCTGATAGACAATGTCGTTCACGAGCTCTTCCGAACTCGTTTTCATGTAGCGACGTCCGAACCCTTGAAGATCATTGTAGCCCGGATGCGCCCCTAAGCCTACTCCATAGGTCTGAGCGAGCTTGACCACACGGTCCATGGAGTTTGGGTCGCCTGCGTGAAAACCGGCCGCGATATTGGCTGAGCTGATGAGGGCCATGATCTCTTCATCAGGCGCTTCGCCCAGTGTCCATTGACCAAACCCCTCGCCCATATCGCAGTTGAGGTCGACAATCTCTTTCATGCTCTGCTTCCCTGTCTAGAGTTTAGAATAGGTTCACAAAAAGCGATGGAGATTGGAATTTCTTTATTATGAAGAGGCTATATCAGTATTTTCGATACTGTGATTGCGAGTAGTTTCGTGTAGGTATCTGATTTTTATAGATAACATTCCATTTTGTTTACGCAGCCATAACAATGTATCTATTTTTCCGATGGCATAATCTTTAATATTGTTGTATCCGATTGATATGAACCTGCGCCATCTCAAATATTTCGTTGCCACAGCAGAATCGGGTCAGGTAAGCCGGGCTGCGAATGCTTTGTCGATCTCGCAATCCTCGGTCACAGGTGCGATCAAAGAGCTTGAGGCGATTTTGGATGCAGAGCTTTTCGTTCGCTCCTCGCAAGGAATGGAACTGACAGATGCCGGACGGGAGTTTCTCGCAGCCTCACGCGAAATTCTGGACAAGGTCGATGACGCCAAGCGCCTGACCAAGCGCCGCTCTGAAGTGAGCGGTACGATTACCTTGGCCGCGACCTATACCGTGCTGGGATACTTTCTCCCCTTTCACATAGATCGGCTTGCACGCCTTCATCCAGGTTTGAACATTCAAATCAGCGAACTTAACCGGGAGAGTATTGAGGATGGGCTTCTCGCCAATCGTTTTGATCTCGCGGTGCTTCTCACATCGAACCTCAGCAATCCGGAACTTGAATCGGAAACACTTCTGAAATCGTCTCGCAGACTTTGGGTTCCGGCCGGTCATCGCTTTCTGGAACGTGGCAGAGCAAGTTTCAAAGAGATTGCAGACGAAGACTACATCATGCTGACTGTCGACGAAGCGGCGCATACGGCTATGAAATATTGGAGCAAAACCAACTATCGCCCCAACACGAAACTCAGGACATCGTCTGTTGAGGCGTGCCGGTCAATGGTCGCGAATGGGCAAGGCGTCGCTATCTTGTCCGACATGGTTTATCGCCCGTGGTCCTTGGAGGGAAAGCGCCTTGAAACGGTTTCCACGGATGTAGAAATCCCAACGATGGATGTTGGGATCGCATGGCGGAGTGGTGTGGAGTTTACACCCGCTATGAACCTCCTGGTGGACTACTTTAAAGCAAGTTTTGTCTCACCGCAGATGGCGCAATTCAGCGGCAGAAAGTTGTCGTAGTACCCTAATAAAAGAGAAATTACCGCTTCTGGCCTATTTTGGCGATTTCTGTGCCTCTATTTAGGATATGTCCACAGGTTTCGGCGACCTTCGGA